>CAZPOZ010000094.1:0-8937 GCA_964588235.1 uncultured Planctomycetales bacterium | reverse complement strand
GCCCTTCCCCGTGGAGGGCGCGGGCGACCTGGCCCCCAACGAGATGCGCGTGCTGCTCGTGGCCTGCAAGCGCGCCGTGATCGACGAGCAGCTGCGCATCCTGGCCGGCGTGGGCCTGCACCCCGAGATCGTGGACGTGGACGTGTTCGCCCTGGGGAACGCCTTCGAGCTGGCCGTGCGCCGCGGGCCCGAGGCCGCGGGGCGCACCACCGCCCTCGTGGACGTGGGGGCCTCGAAGACCAGCGTGAACGTCGTGCGGGCGGGGACCTCCCTGTTCACGCGCGAGATCCACGCCGGGGGCGACGCCTTCACCGCCGCGATCGCCAACCGGCTCGGGCTCAAGCCCGGCGAGGCCGAGGCGCTCAAGCAGCGCCCGGGGGCCGAGCAGGAGCGCGTGCGGGCCGCCGTGACCCCGGCGATCGACGACCTGGCGGCCGAGGTGCGCCTGTCCTTCGAGTACTTCGAGAACCAGTTCGACCTGGGCATCGACGAGGTGCTGCTCTCCGGCGGGGGCTCGCGCCTGGCCGGCCTGCCCCAGGACCTGGGGCGCATCTTCGACCGCCCGACGCTCTCCTGGGATCCGACGGGCGACCTGCCGATCGCCGCGGGCACCGTGGACGTGGACGCGCTCAGGGACCACGTGAGCGAGCTGGCGGTGGCCGTGGGCCTGGCCGGCCGGATCCAGAAGTAGGGAGCCCGCCATGATCCAGATCAACCTGCTGCCCCCCGAGTACCGCGCGCGCGCCGGCACCCCCGTCGCGCGCTTCGCCGCCATCGTGGTCGGCGTCGTGGTCCTGGCCTGCGCGAGCGGCGCCTACGCCTACGTGCACTTCATCGAGCTGGCCAAGGTGCGCGAGCTGCGCAGCGCCCGCGAGGAGGAGGCCGAGGGGCAGGAGCGGCGCAAGAAGCACTCCCTGGACCTGCAGTCCGAGATCGACCAGTACGAGCGCCGCCGCACCGCGATCCAGACGATCAACCGCTCGCGCACGCTCTGGTCGCGCAAGCTCGACCAGTTCTTCGACATCGTCACCGGTCAGGGGACCGACGACTCCTACAAGGTCTGGATCGAGAGCCTGGAGGTGCCGCCGCAGCTGGCCGCCAGCGCCCGGCGCGCCCCGGCCGCCGGCAAGAAGGGGCAGGCGGCCGACGGCGGGCGCTTCCTGTTCTCGGGCTTCCTGGCGGTGGAGACCGAGTCGGAGGCCCCCGCGCACGTGGCCGCGTTCCACAAGGCCCTCACCGGCGACGCCGAGGTCACCGGCCGGCCCACCGAGTTCTACGCCGACTTCCTCAAGGTGAACAACCCGCCCACGAAGATCGTGAGCGACCGGGTGCAGAAGGGCGAGGACGAGCGCGTGCCCCCGGTCGTGGGCGCGTTCGAGTACGAGCTCGCCCTGCAGCCCAAGTCGCAGCCCGAGCCCGCCAAGGCGGGCCGCACCCCGTCCAAGCCGTCCCGGAACCCCAAGGCCGAGCGCTGAGCGCCCGTCCGTGCCAGGAGCCTGCCCGTGGCCAAGCTGAGCGAGAAGAAGCGCCTGCTGCTGACGATCGCCGTGTCGGCGGCGCTCACCGGGGGACTGGTGGCGCTGATCCTGTCCGACCGCGGCGAGATCGAGGGCCTGCAAGGCGAGATCGGCGAGCTGGACGAGCGCATCGCCGCCGCCGACGTCGAGATCCGCAAGACCCGCGAGCGCGAGGACCGCGTCGTGGTCTTCCGGGCCGTCGAGGCCCGCGAGCTCGCCGTCCTGCCCAGCGAGCAGCAGATCGCGAACTTCTACCGCAACCTGAGCAAGTTCTTCGTGGCGGCCGGGCTCAAGTTCCGTGAGCTGCCCGAGAGCCAGGCCGTGGAGAGCGACCTGGCCAAGGGCATCTTCGTCACGCGCAGCCAGGTGGACTGCCAGGGCGAGTCGGCCGCGCTGCTGCGCTTCCTGAACATGATCGAGAACGACCCGCGCCTGGTCTCGATCAAGGGGCTCAAGGTGGAGGCCGCCAAGGAGGACGCGCGCGCGGAGGCCGACGGCCCGCCGCTGCACGACGTGACCGTGCACATGGAGTCGTACTTCTACGCCCCGGCCGCCACGGGCTTCAAGCCGGTGACCATCCCGGGCGAGGAGCAGCGGCTGCAGGAGGCCACGGTCAAGCAGGCCATCGCCGACTTCATCCCGGAGCGCCCCGACACCTACGTGCTGCGGCCCGCCGCCAGCCGGCGCGACCCGCTGGTGGACCCGCGCGACCGGCGCAAGAAGGTGGACGAGCAGGCCGAGGCCGCCGAGTACGCCCGGCAGGAGGGCGTGGCGCTCGAGCTGGAGACCTCGCTGCGCGACGTGAACGAGATGCACGAGCTGCTCAAGGCGCTGATCTCGACGGGCGAGCTGTTCAAGGCCGACCGCCTGCAGGGCGACATCGACGCCCGCATCAACGAGCTGCGCGGGCGACTGGCTCAGATCGCGCAGATGAAGACGGTGACGAACCCCACGCTGTCGGTGCGCGTGCAGGCCGTCCAGGAGCGCGTGGACGAGTTCAACGGCCGGCGCGTGCCGCGCGAGACCACGGTCACGCGCAGCGTCGCCGAGAAGACCCTGGCCGAGCTGCGCGCCCTGTTCGAGCGCCACGCCTACGCCGACGTGGGCTCGCTCGGCTCCGCCTGGAGCGAGTTCCTCAAGGGCAAGCAGGTCGAGTCCGACGCGCGCCCCCTGCTCGAGGAGATCGCCGCGCTGCGCACGAAGGCCCGCACCCTGGGCGAGGCCGACGCCTTCGTGATCACCATCTCGGGCACGATCGTCAACGAGCAGGAGCCTGCGCGCAGCATGGCCACGGTGAACGGGGTGCGGCTCAGGCCGGGCGACCCGCTGGACGAGAAGGGCGAGGTCGTCGTGCACGGGATCGAGCGCGACGGCGTGACCTTCCTCTACAAGGGCGAGGTGTTCCTGCGTCAGCGCCAGATGGGCGGGGCGCCGGCGGTCAAGCCCGGGGGCAAGCCCGCGCCCGCCAAGCCCGCCGGCACGGGGGCGCGTCCGCCGGCCAAGGCCAGCACCACCTCGCAGGCCCCCGAGTCGCGCTGAGCCCGGGGGCGCCGCGGGCCCGCCGGGCGTCCGGCGGGGCCTTGCGTCACGCGGCCGTCACCGTCCGGGGGCTCCGGAGGCCCGAAAGCGCCCGAAGGTAGGCCTCCGTCAGCCTGCGGCCCTTGGCCAGGCACCTGCGTTGGGCTTTACTCCCGGTGTCGGCCGACCGATGGGAAGGCCAACAGGCAGGTGGGCGCGCCCCGGGCAGGGGGCTCCCGCCGACGGGAGCAGCGCATGCACCTCACCCGAATGGCCCCCCCTCCGCCCGGCCGCCGGCCCGCTCGCCCCTGGCGGCTGCTCCTGGCGGCCGCAGGCCTGTGCCTGCTCGCCCTGGGCGTCGGCCCGCGCGCGGCCCAGGCCGGCGACGAGGGCGACCCCGACTCCTACCGCGCCTTCGACGTGGGCGACGGCAAGGTCACGCTGGACGTGCAGGAGGCGTTGTTCGGCCAGGTCGTGCGCGAGAAGCTCCAGCCCCGGACCTCGGTGAACCTCGTCGTGGCCCCGGAGGCCGAGGCCGAGAAGGTCACCGTGCGCCTGGTCGACCTGCACTGGGTGCTCGTGCTCGACATCCTCACCAGCCGCATCGGCGGCGTGCTCGTGCGCAAGGCGCCCACGCTGCTGCAGATCGAGCGACCCGCGCCCGTCACGATGGACTACAACGACGCCCCCGCCCGCGAGGTGATCGCCGCCATCGCGGCCTCCGGCGGGGCCTCGATCTACATCGCCGAGGACATCGACGGCAAGATCACCCTCTCGCTGAAGAACATCCCCTGGCGGGCGGCGCTGGCCTCGGCCATCAAGACCCTCAAGGGCCGCTACGCGCTCGTCGAGGACGACTACGGCGTCCTGCGCGTGGTCCCGGCCGACCGCCTCGAGAAGGAGGACGACTACTACCGCTTCAAGTACCTGCGCCCGCACGCGCCCTACAAGGGCGTGATCGCGCAGCAGAGCGGCGGCGGCGGCAGCTCGGGCGGCTCCTCCGGGGGCAGCAGCGGCGGCAGCGGGGGCGGCGGCAACAGCCAGGCCAGCGCCAACGTGGTCCAGAGCAACGTCTACGTGCCCTCGGACGACCCCAGCGAGGCCGAGAAGAACTTCCCCATCATCGAGTCGCTGCGCCAGATCGTGCGTTCCGAGGGCGGCGACGTGAAGTACATGCCCGACCAGAACACGATCCTCTACAGCGGGATCAAGCCCAAGGTGCAGCTGCTGCGGCGCATCGCCGAGCAGCTCGACGTCGAGCCGCCCCAGGTCTTCATCTCGATGAACTTCGTCGTGACCTCGTGCCAGAACGCGATCAACCTGGGCCTGGACGCCGGCGACACGACCGGCTTCGGCATGGGCCTCTCGGGCGGCGACTTCTTCCACATGCTGCCGTTCAACATCGGCGGCAGCGCGAGCGACTTCGCCGACGTCCTCTCCGGCTCCGCCTTCACGCCCCCGGCCAGCAGCACCTTCACCTACGGCCGCCTGGGCAGCTCCGAGACCTCGCTGCTGTGGAAGTTCCTCCAGCGCGACGTCTCCTCGAAGGTCGTGCAGGCGCCCAAGCTGCTGGCCCTGGACAACCAGGAGGCCACGGTGTTCGTGGGGGAGACGATCCGCTACGCGCGCACGACGGCCGCCACGAACCAGAACGGCGGCCTGCAGTACTCCGTCGAGGAGGACCCCAACAGCCCCGTCAGCGTCGGCTTCCAGCTGCTGGTCCTGCCCCACGTCATCCCGGGCGAGGACAAGATCATGCTCACCGTGATCCCCCAGCGGCGCGCGCTCTCGGGCAAGACCAGCCCCCTGCCGGGCTTCGACCGCATCGCGGTCGGCGGGCAGTTCATCGACCTGCCCCGCGTGCAGAGCAGCACGATGGTCACGCACATGATCCTCAAGAGCGGGCAGACCGCCGTGATCGGCGGCCTGCTCGAGGACCGCGACCAGCAGAGCGCCGACAAGATCCCGCTGCTGGGCGACCTGCCCCTGGTCGGGCTGCTGTTCCAGGGCAAGGAGAACACGAAGGTGAAGGAGCACCTGCTCATCACCATCACGCCCCGCATCCTCAAGGGCAGCGACTCGGCCAGCTGCACGATCAGCGACGAGCTGCTCGGCCGGCGCGAGAGCGTCTCCGCCGAGTACCACGACCTCTCGGGCCGCGCGGCCTGCGCCGACCCGAACGTCACGGGCGCCGCCCCGGCCCCCGCCGCCGCCCCCGCGCCCGGGGCGCCCCCCTCGGGGCCGCTGCCCGTCGCGCCCACGCGCTGAGCGGGCCTTCCGGGCGCGCGCCGTGAGCACTCCGGGCGAGGGCCACCTCTCCGGCAAGGTGGCCCTCGTCACCGGCAGCAGCCGGGGGATCGGCCGCGCGATCGCGTTGGCGCTGGCCCGCGCCGGCGCCGACGTGGCCGTGCACGGCCGGCAGGCCGCCCGGGAGGGGGACGCGGCCGGCGCCCTCGAGGTGGCGGGCCTGGTGCGCGGGCTCGGCCGGCGTGCCGAGGTGCTCGCGGCCGACCTGGCCGCGCGCACGGAGGTCGAGGGGCTGATGAAGGCCGTCGAGGCGGCCTTCGGACGCCTGGACGTGCTGGTGCTCAACGCGGCCCGCGCGCCCTTCAAGAGCACCGAGCGGCTGCTCGAGCGCGACGCGCGCCAGCTGGTGGACGTGAACCTGCTGGGCAACCTGTGGTGCGTGCAGCGCGCGCTGCCCCTGCTGTCACGGCAGGGAGGCGACGTGGTCTACATCAGCAGCCTGGGCTCGCGCTTCATGAACCCCGACTACCCGCTGGGCTTCATGAAGGCGGCGATGGAGTCGCTCGTGCGCCAGTGGGCCGAGGAGCTCGCCCCCCGGGGCGTGCGCTCCAACGCCGTGTGCGCCGGGCTGGTCAAGACCGACGCCTACAAGACCCTGCGCCTGGTCTGGCCGGCCCTGGAGCGCCTGCCCGACGAGCTGATCGTGACGCCCGAGGAGGTGGCCGACGTGGTCTGCTTCCTGACGAGCCCGGCGGCGCGGGCCATCCGCGGCCAGACCCTGGTCGTGGACCGGGGGCTGAGCAACCGCCTGCTGCGCGGCTGAGGGGCGCCGCCCCCCCCGGCAACTCCTCCGGCGGGTCGGCGGCGCTGGGTAGACTCCGCCCACCCGCGCCCGCACGGCCGCGGGCCCCCGAGGTGCCCATGGCGAACCCCGTCTCCGAGGCCACGATCGACCTGGAGGTGCGCCGGGCGATCGCCAAGTCGCTGCGCAAGGACGAGTCGGTGGTGACGATGGGGGCCTCGATCATCGAGGACCTCGGCGGCACCTCGCTGGACTTCCTCGACATCACCTTCCGCCTCGAGCAGGCCTTCGGCATCAAGCTGCCCCACACGCTGCTCGTGGACCAGATCGAGGAGCTCTACGGCGAGGGCTCGGCCGTGGACGCGGGCGGCAAGCTGACCCCCGCGGCCCTGGAGATCGTGCGCCTGCGCCTGGGCGAGCACCCGGCGCTCAAGGAGGGGCTGTTCTCCGACGAGGTCCCCGCGCTGGTCACGCCGGCCGCGCTGGCGGGCGGCGTGAAGGAGATCCTCGCCCGGCTGCCGGACGCCTGCCCGTCGTGCGGCGCCTGCGCCTGGAAGGCCGACGGGGCCAAGGTCGCCTGTGGAGCCTGCGGCAAGGCCGCGGCCTACCCGGAGGGCGACGCGCTCACGCAGGCCTGGATCCGCGCCACGGCCCAGGAGCGCGGCCTGTTCGCCGCCGCCTAGCCCGGGCGGCCTTCCGGCCCGCATGGTCCCCCCGGAGCCCCCCGCCGTCCCGCCGCCGACGCCGCGCCCGCCGCGGCTCCCGGTCGCCCGCCGCCGGCCCGAGGAGCGGGTCGTGGTGACGGGCATGGGCATGGTCACTGCGCTGGGCGGCAGCGTGGACGCCACCTGGAGCGCCGCGGTGCAGGGGCGCTCGGGCATCCGCGAGATCACGCTCTTCGATCCCCGCGGCCTGCCCTGCCGCGTCGGCGGCGAGGTGCCCGCCGAGGCGCTGGCGGGGCACGCGCTGGAGCCGCACGAGGAGTCCGGCGGCCGCCCGTTCCTGCTGGCCAAGGCGGCCGCCCGCGAGGCGGCCCGCCAGGCCCACCTCGACCTGTTCCCCGACCGCGCCCGCATCGCGGTCGTGCTCGGCGGTCACGCGAACACGCCCACCCTGCCCGACCTGGAGCGCATGGCACGCGTCACCGACGTGGAGGGCGCGGTCGACCTCGTCGCCCTGGCGCGCGAGCAGGGCTACGGCCCGCACGCCTTCCTGCGCCGGCGGCCCGAGCTGGCGCCGGCCCTGCTGGGGCACCTGCTCAAGGCCGCCGGCCCCGGCCTGCCGATCGTCTCGGCCTGCGCGGCGGGCGGGCAGGCCCTCGGCGAGGCCTACAAGCTGCTCACCGAGCGCCGGGCCGAGGTGGTCGTGGCCGGCGGGACGGAGTGCCAGCTGACCTTCTCGGCCTACATCGGCTGCGTGCTGCTCGGCGCCCTGGCCAAGCGCGTGACCGACCCCGCCAAGGCCTCGCGCCCCTTCGACCGCCGCCGCAACGGCTTCGTCATGTCCGAGGGGGCCGGGATCGTGATCCTGGAGACCCTGGCCGGGGCGCGGGCGCGCGGCAAGCGGGTCCTGGGCGAGATCCTCGGCTACGGCGACTCGGCCGACGCCCACCGGATCACCGACATGCACCCCGAGGGCCGCGGCGGCGCGCAGGCGATGAGCGCCGCCCTGGCCGACGCCGGGCTGGACCCGTCGGAGGTGCAGTACGTGAACGCGCACGGCACCTCGACGCCGCTCAACGACCCGACGGAGACGCTGGCGATCAAGGCCTCCCTGGGAGCGCACGCGCGCTCCGTGCCCGTCTCCTCGAACAAGTCGATGATCGGGCACGCCTTCGGCGCCGCCGGCGCGGTGGAGGCCATCCTCACCTGGCGCGGCATGGCCGAGCGCACCCTGCTCCCGACGATCAACCTCGAGACCCCCGACCCCCGCTGCGACCTCGACTACGTGCCCAACGTGGCCCGCCCCCTGGCCCACCGCGTGGCGCTGTCCAACTCCTTCGGTTTCGGCGGCCAGAACGCCTGCCTGGCCCTGGGCGCCGGCGAGTAGACCCCGTGGAGCGGCGCGCCGCGATCGTCTCGGGCGCGTCGTCGAGCCCCGCCGAAGGCCCGGCCCCCGAGCCCCCCGGCCGCTCCGAGGCGCGGCGCCACCTCCTGGGCCCCGCGGGGGCCGCGCTGGCCGCCGCCGCCGCCCGGGCGCACGCAGAGGCGCGGGCCGAGGGCCTGCCCCGCGAGGCGCTGGGGCTGTTCCTGGCCGAGCCGCCCGACGGCCGGGCGCTGGCGGCCCTGGGGCCGGCGCTCAGGGCCTCCCGGGACGCCGACGGCTGCGTCGCGCTGCCCTGCTTCTACGCGGCGGGGCTCGACCACCTGCACCCGCTGACCGCCCTGGTCGAGGTGGGCAACGCCGCCGCCGGGGCCCTGGCCGAGGAGCTCGACCTGCGCGGCGAGCACGCCCTGCTCCACGGGCGCGGCGCCGCCGGCGCCCGGGCCCTGGCCGAGGCCCTCGAGGCGCTGCGCCGCGGGGGCCTGCGCCTGGCGCTGGCCGGCGCGGCCGACGGCCTGGGCGCGGCCGTGCTGGGGCTCGAGGTCCCCGCCTCGGCCCGCGCGCGCGGCGCCCCCGTGCTCGGCTGGCTGCTCGGGCACGGCTACGCCTTCCCGGGTCCCGAGGAGCCCCTCGAGGCGGCGGCGGACCGCGCCGAGCGCGCCGCGCTGGCCGACGCCGGGCGCGGCCACGGCGCGGCGCCGGCGCCGGGGGCCGGTCCGCCGGCGCGGGTGCCGGCCGGGCGCGGCGCCGCCGACCCCGCGCGGGCGGTGCTGGCCGCGCTCGCCGTGGGGTCCGGGCCGGGCCCGCGCC
>CAZPOZ010000093.1:0-8993 GCA_964588235.1 uncultured Planctomycetales bacterium | reverse complement strand
CCAAGCGCTACCAGCGGCTACAGAACCCCTTCCGGCCCGAGCCCGACGCCCTGCGGCGCGTGACGTTGCCCACGCTGGCGGCGGGCAGCGTGGCCCTGGACGCGGAGCTGGAGTTCGCCGCCGCCGAGGCCGGCGAGCGCCTGGCGGCCGTCGCCGTCCGGGGCAGCGAGGTGGTCCTGCTGCTCGCCTCGTTGGCCGGCCGCTGACCCGCGGGCTCAGCGTCCGGCCGAGGGGAGGGGCAGGGCCAGGAGACGCCCCTCGCGCGTGAGCACGAAGGCCTCGGGCGCGTCCGTGAGCAGCAGCTCGGCGGCGCCCTTGGGGCTCAGGGGGGCCTCCACCGTCACCCGGCGCGAGGCGGCTTCGAGCACCCACAGGCGGCCGTCGGCCAGCGTGGCCGCCAGGAGCCCGCGTGCCGCGCGGAAGCCGCCGACCGGCGGCTTGCCCAGCAGCAGGGAGGCCTGGGGCGCGCCGGTCGCCGCCTCGAGCAGGGTCGCCCGGCCGGCGCGGTCGGCCACCACGACCAGGCCCTCGGCTTCGGCGGGGGCGGTCGTGAGGTCGCCCAGGTTGGGCGCCGTCCAGCGCACCGCGCCCGCGGGGGTCAGGGAGACCAGCCGCCCGTCCACGGTCGTAGCCAGGAGCCCGGTGGGCGTGCCGGCCAGGGTGAGCACGCTGCTGGGCGCGCCGCCCAGCAGGACCGTGCGCGCCTCGCGCCGCTCGGGGCTCACGGCCACCACGCTGCCGGCGGCGGTGCCGACCCAGAGCAGACCGTGGGCGGCCACCACCGAGGTCGTGGGCACCGCGGGCAGCGGCACCTCGAGCACCTTGCGGCCGTGCTGCAGGCCGACGACGGCCGGCGTGGCCACGGCCACGGCCGCCAGCTCCCCCAGCACCGCGACGTCGCCGGTGGGCCGGGCCAGGGTGACGTCGCCGACGACCTCCCCGGCGGCCAGATCCAGCGTGAGCACCCGTCCGTCCACGAAAGCCACGACCACCTCCGTCGAGGTGATGCCGGCGCGCCCGCGGACGCCCTCCAGGCTCTTCACGTGCCGCGTCCAGCGCGTGCGTCCGTCGGCGCCCGCGAACAGCAGGATGCGCCCGCCGCGCTGGACGAGCAGCACGTCCGGGCCGGCGGCCTGGGGGACGGCCTCGGGCAGGCCCTCGACCGGGACCTCCCAGCGCGCCACCGGCCGCAGCTGCGCCTGAAGGCGCGTGACCGGCGAGCGGCCCGGCTGCTGCAGCACGGCCACCTCCGGCTCGAAGCCCGGGGCCTCGACGCTGACCGTGGTCGGCACCCCCCAGGGCAGGTGCAGCCGGAGCGGCGTGGGGCCGCGGTCGGCGCCGTTGACCCGGACCCGGGCTGCCAGGGGCAGCGAGGTCACTTCGACCGGGGCCTCGATCAGGCGGTCCAGCCGGATCGTGTAGTGCCGCTTGGCCACGGCCTCGTAGGCGGCGACCGCCGCGTCCAGGTTGCCGGCGGCCTCGGCGGCGCGCCCGGCCTCGATCCCGCGGCGCACGTCGGCCACCAGCGCCCGGCGCTCGCGCACGAACTCGGCGATGCCCTGCTTGCGCACGACGGCCTCGACCTCGGCCAGCTCCGGGCGGCCGGCGAGCGCCAGGACGCGCTCCTCCAGGCCGCGGTAGAGCGCGTCGGCCGCGTCCAGGTCCCCAGCCACCAGCAGCCGCGGGCCCTGCTCGCGGCAGGCCTCGTGGGCCGCGGTCACCTCCAGCTCCAACAGCCGCAGGCGGCAGGCGGCCAGGTCGGCGCCGTACTGCCCGGCGGCGTTGGCGTACGCGGCGAGCGCCGACTCCGCCTCCCGCAGGGCCCGGAGCGCGCCGTCGGTGCGCAGGGTCTCGGCCAGGCGGCGCAGCGGCGCCAGCTGCCCGCTCCACGAGGTCCGGAAGGCCGGGTCGAGCCCCCGTTCGGCGGCCTCGACCAGCTGGCGCAGCGCCTGCGGGTCGCCCTTCGAGCGTTCGCGCGCCGCACGGGTGGAGGCGAGCGCGTCCAGGTGCTGGCGCGCGCCGTAGGCGCAGCGCCCGAGGGCCTCCTCCAACGCGCGCACGAGCGCGGCGGGCGCGGGCTCCTTGCCCGCCGGGGCCGGCACCTCGCCCACGTGGCGTGCGAGGGTCGCGCCAGCCTCCGCGTCGGGCAGCTTCCCGAGCGCCCCGACGAGGGCCGCGAGCGTCTCCGCGGACGCGGCCGTGGGCCGTGCGCCCGTCTTCGGGCCCGAGGCCGCGGCGGAGAGCTGCGACTGAAGGCGCGCGCCTTCCTCGGCCTCGGCGGAGTCGGGGAAGCGCTCGAGCAGCTGCGCGACCAGCTCGAGGGCCCCCGCACGGTCGCCCGCCTCGACGGCGGCCTGGGCGCGGCTGAGGAGCGCGCCGCTGCCCTCGGGCCACAGGTACAGGCCCGCCGCGGCCGCCACGGCCACCAGCGCGGCCACGAGGGCCACGCGGCGGCGTCCCGGGCCGCGGGCTTCCGACAGGCGCCGCAGCGCGCGCAGGAGGTCGCTGCGCTCGGGGGCCAGGTGGGCGACGGCGTCGCGGCAGAACTGCGCGGCCTCGCGCTCGATGCGGCGCGAGGCCCGACGGCCCAGCGCGCCCAGCACGGTGGCGGCCACGTCCACGATGCCGCTGCGGTCCTTCGTGCGCACGCAGACCTTGGCCCGCATGAGCAGCGCGGCCAGGTCGCCCGGGGAGCGGGCCAGCACCTCGTTGGCCAGGGCGTCCGCGCGCGTCGCGTCCTCGTCCTCGAGCAGCGAGGTGGCCAGCCGCAGGGTGGCGTTGGCCCACAGCGAGGCGTCGCCGGCGGCGTCGGCCGAGGCGCGCAGCCCCTCGAGGGCCGCGCCGTCGCCGGGACGCTGCTCGAGCGCCCGGGTGAAGGCGCGCACGGCCTCGGCGGGCACGCCCGCGGCCAGCTGGCGCTGCCCCAGCAGGGTGAGCGCCACGGCCACCTCGGCGGGGCGCTGGCGGGCCTCGCCCAGGTCGGCCAGCACCTGGAGCGGGCGCGGGTCCTGCGCGTCGGCCTCGGCCCACTGCAGCACGAGCAGACGCGCCAGCCGCAGCTGCCCCTGCTTCGTGCGCGCGGCCACGGCCGTGGACAGCTCCGCGGGCGCGGCCGGACGGGCCGCGCCGCCGGCCACGAGCGCGGCCAGCGCCTTGAGCACCGTGAAGCGGCCCAGCCCCAGGCGCAGGCCGACCTCGTCCACCGTGGCCGAGCCGTCCAGCGCGGCCAGCACGCGGCCGGTGGGGACCTCGGCCTCGTCGCCCTCCTGGGCCGGGGCGCCCGTGGCGACGAACAGCTGCGCGCTCGCGCCCAGCGCGGCGGTGATCGCCTCGCGCTCGTCCAGCCGCTGGGCCGCCCGCAGCAGCACGCCGCTGCGGTCCACGGGCACGCGGCCCACCAGCCCCGGCCGGGCGGGCAGGGTGCCGCGCTCCTCGAAGCGGAAGGTGCCCTCGCGCCAGGTGAGCAGATCCAGGATCGTGTCCTCGGCGGCGCCGGCGACGGCCTCGGTGACGTCCGCCTCGGAGAGCGCGCCCTCGGCGACGAGCAGGTCGATCAGCGCGAGGTCGCTCAGGCCCCGCCCACGGGCCTTCTTGAGCGCCGAGGCGTCCAGCGTGCCGCGCTCGCGGAAGGCGGCGAGCAGATCCTCCACCTCGAGCACCTCGGGCTCGAGCAGGTGCAGGCCGTCGTCGGCCACGTGCAGCACGGCGCGCTCGGCGCCATGGCTCAAGGTGAGGTTCCCGCCGCCCGTCCCGGCGAGCGCGGACTGCAGCACGTCGGCCAGGCCGAGGTGCCCGAGGCTTCCCTGAAGCGCCATGAGGAGGACCCACCACACGGTCCGTCCGGACGCCGGACGGCACCGCAGCGTCCTATCGGCCTGCGGCCCGGCGCGGCGTGAGCGTCCCCCGGTGCGCGGCCCCCGGGGCCGGTTCGCACGCCGTTCGGGCGGCCCTCAGCGGGCCTGGGGCAGGTCCGGCGCCGACTCTCCCCACAGGTATCGGCTCACCAGGGCGGCCGGCGTGACGTCGAAGGCCGGCTCCACGGTGGGGCTGCGGGCCGGCAGCGCCCCCGGCCTGAGGTAGACGGCCAAGTCGCCCCGGCGCTCCTCCAGGGTCACGGCGTCGCCGCTGGGCGTGCGGGGGTCGAAGGTGCTGCGCGGGGCGGCGACGACGAAGGGGATGCCGTGCGCCCGGCAGGCCAGCGCGACGCCGTACGTGCCGACCTTGTTCACCACGTCGCCGTTGGCGCAGATGCGGTCGGCGCCCACGATCGCGGCGTCGATGCGCCCCTGGCGCATGAGGCCCGCCGCGGCCCCCTCGCCGATCACGGCGTGGGGCACGCCGGCACGGCCGAGCTCGTAGGCGGTCAGCCGCGCCCCCTGCAGCAGCGGCCGCGTCTCGTCCACCCAGACGAAGAGCGGCGCCCCCCGGTGGTGCAGCGCGTACAGCGGCGCCAGCGCCGTGCCCAGGGCGGGGGCCACGAGCGCGCCGGCGTTGCAGTGGGTCAGGATGCTGCGCCGGCCGCGCAGCCACTCCGCGCCCTCCCGGGCGATGGCCGCCGAGGCGGCCCGCTCGCGCGCCTCCAGGGCCTGGGCCCAGCCGAGCAGGGCCTCGAGCCGGCGGGCGGGCGCCCCGGCGTGGGCCTGCGTCCCGTGCAGCGCGCCCAGCGCAGCCGCCGCCAGGTTCACCGCGGTGGGGCGGGCCGTGGCGATGCGCTCGGCCGCCCAGGCCAGCGCGGCGTCGAAGGCGTCGGGCCCCTCGGCTGCGGCGAGGATCTCGCGCGCCGCCAGCACCAGGGCGTAGGCGCCGGCCAGGCCGAGCAGCGGCGCCCCGCGCACCGCCAGGCGCCGGACGTCGGCCACCACCTCGTCGGCCGTGCGGCGCGCCAGGCGGCGCTCCTCCGCGGGCAGCAGGGTCTGGTCGACCAGGTGGAGCTCGCCCGTGGCGGCGTCGCCCACCCAGGCGAGCGGCTCCACGGGAGCCGGGGGCAGGTCGTCGGCCGGCGGGGCGTGGGCGGGCATGCGGAGAGCGTAGCGGCCGGCGACGCCCGGGGCGCTACAGTGCGCGCCCCGTGCCGCGTACCCCCGAGCCGCCCCGCTTGCGCTTCTCCGACGAGGCCGCCCGCAAGCGGGGGGGGCGTGTGTCGCGCATGTTCGACCGGATCGCGCCCACCTACGACCTGCTCAACCACCTCCTGTCGGCGAACGTGGACGCGCGCTGGCGCGCGCGGGCCGTGGCGGCCCTCGGGCTCACGGGGCGCGAGCGCGTGCTGGACGCCTGCACGGGCACCGGCGACCTCGCCCGGGCGCTGCTCGACGGGGGCGCCGCAGAGGTGGACGCCACCGACTTCGCGCCCGCCATGCTGGCCCGCGCCGCAGCGAAGACGGGCGGCCGGGCCCGGCTGCGCGTGGCCGACACGACCGACCTGCCCTTCGCCGACGCCACCTTCGACGCCGCCACCGTGGGGTTCGGGGTGCGCAACCTCGAGCGCCTGGACCGGGGCCTGTCCGAGCTGGCCCGGGTGCTCAAGCCCGGCGGCCGCCTGTGCATCCTGGAGTTCTCCCGGCCCCGCAACCCCCTCTTCCGGGCCCTGTTCAACGTCTACTTCATGCTCGTGCTGCCCCTGATCGGCAACCTCGTCAGCGGGGGGGCCGACAACGCCTACGCCTACCTGCCGCGCAGCGTCCTGGCCTTCCCGGGGCCCGAGGCGCTCGCGGCCCGGCTGCGTCAGGCCGGGTTCGCGGAGGTCGAGGTGCTGCCCCTGACCTTCGGCATCGCCTGCCTGCACGTGGCCATCGCTCCGCGAGGGTAGGGCCGGACGCAAGGGGCTGGCGGACGGAGCCGATCGAGGGGGTATGGCCCCCGCCCGACCCCCGTCCCGACGCGCCCCCCGCGGCGCGCCGCTCCGGGCGCCGGCCGGCCGGGCGGGGCTCCTGCCCTACGACTACGTGGCGCGCACGCGCGCCCTGCCCGTCAACCTGCTGTTCCTCGTGCCCTTCGTGCTGGTGTACGAGCTGGCCCTGGTGGCCACCCGCAGCTCGGTGGAGAACGCCGCGGCGGCCTGGCTCCGGGCCCTGTGGCGCAGCCTGGGGCACGGCGGCGCCGTGGCCGCCACGCTGGGCGTGACCCTGATCTACCTGGTCGTGGTCTGGCTGCGGGCGCACCAGGCGGCGCGCGAGCGGGGCCTGTTCGGCGGGATGCTGGTCGAGGGGACCCTCTACGGCCTGTCGCTGGGCTTCGTGGCCCAGGTGCTCGCCGCGCACCTGCCCATGGGCCGGACGGTGCCGCTCGCCGCCCAGGCGGGCGGCGCCCTGGCCGGGCTCTCCTCGACCCTGAGGGACGTGGGCCTGGCGCTGGGCGCGGGGGTCTTCGAGGAGGTCGTCTTCCGCGGCCTCCTGCTCGCCGGGCTGGTCGCGCTGGTGCGGCACGCGCTGGGCGCCGACCGGCTCAGCGCCGGCGTCGTCGCGCTCCTGACCTCGTCCTACCTCTTCTCGGCCTACCACCACTGGGGCGTGTTCGGCGAGCCGTACCACCCGGGCGTGTTCGCCTTCCGTTTCCACGCGGGCCTGCTCCTGGGCACGCTGTTCCTGACGCGGGGCCTGGGCATCGCGGCCCTGACCCACGGCGTCTACGACCTGTGGGTCGTGCTGGGCTGAGGCGGCGCCTTCCTTCGGCGGCCCGACGCAGCGGGCTATCTTCCGGGGATGCGCCCCCGACGGCTGACCCACCTGGACGCCTCCGGCCGGGCCCGCATGGTGGACGTGGCCGAGAAGCCCGAGACCCTGCGTCGGGCGGTGGCGGAGGGCCGCGTGCGCCTCTCGCCGGCCACCCTGCGCCTGCTCGTCCGCGGGCGGCTCCCCAAGGGCGACGCCTTCGCGGTGGCGCGGCTCGCGGGCCTCCAGGCCGGCAAGCGCGCCAGCGAGTGGATCCCGCTGTGCCACCCCGTGCGGCTCACCGACCTGAGCGTGGACCTCGCCCCGGACGGGCCGGGCCGCGTGCGCGTCACGGCCACCGCCGTGGCGCGTGACCGAACCGGCGTCGAGATGGAGGCGCTGGTCGCGGTCGCCGCCGCCGGGCTGGCGCTCTACGACATGGTCAAGGCCGTGGACCGCTCGGCGGAGCTCGTCTCCGTGCGGTTGCTGGCGAAGGAAGGCGGGCGGTCGGGCGCGTGGCGGCGGCCGGTGGCCGCTCGCCGCGGCCGCCGCTAGGCGCGGGCGCCGCGCCCCCGGGAGGACTCGCGTGTCGTTCAACGTGGCGGTCGTCGGCGCCACCGGCGTCGTGGGCCAGGAGTTCCTGCGCGTGCTCGCCGAGCGCCGGTTCCCGGTGCGCAGCCTGCGCCTCCTGGCCTCCGCCCGCTCGGCCGGGCAGCGTGTGGCCTGGCAGGGCGAGGAGCACCTGGTCGAGGACCTGGAGCGGGCCGACCTGCGCGGCGTGGACGTGGCGCTGCTCTCGGCCGGCTCGGGGCCCTCCAAGGCGCACGCCCCCCGGATCGTGGGCCAGGGCGCGCTGGTGATCGACAACTCCTCGGCCTGGAGGCTCGACCCCGCCGTCCCGCTCGTCGTGCCCCAGGTGAACGGCGAGGCGGCGGCCGGGCACCGCGGCCTGATCGCCAACCCCAACTGCAGCACGATCCTCCTGCTGATGGCCGTGGCGCCCCTCGAGCGCCAGGTGCGGGTCGAGCGCCTGGTCGTCTCGACCTACCAGGCCGTCTCCGGCAGCGGGCAGGCCGGGCTGGAGGAGCTCGACCGGCAGGCTGCCGAGGAGGCGGCGGGACGGGCGCCCAGCGCGCGCACCTACCCGGTCCCCATCCACCGGAACGTGCTGCCCTTCGTGCAGGCCTTCGGCGAGGGCGGCCTGACCACCGAGGAGTGGAAGCTGGTCCACGAGAGCCGACGCATCCTGGGGCGCCCCGACCTGCGCGTGACCGCCACCTGCGTGCGCGTGCCCGTGCGGCGCGCCCACAGCGAGGCCGTCAACGTCGAGCTGGCGCGGGCCGTGAGCCCCGAGGAGGCGCGCGGCTGGCTGTCGCGGGCGCCCGGCGTGCGGGTCGTGGACGACCCGGCTCGGCTGCAGTTCCCCACGCCGCGCGACGCCGAGGGGCGGGACGAGGTGCTGGTGGGGCGCATCCGCCGCGACCCCTCGCACGAGCGCGGCCTGGACCTGTGGCTGACGGGCGACCAGATCCGCAAGGGGGCGGCGCTCAACGCCGTCGAGATCGCCGAGCAGGTGCTCGGCGTGCGCGACCACCGCCCGCCCCGGTAGGGCTCGCGCGCGCTTCTTGGCCGCCCGGGGCCACGCCTCTACCCTCTCCGGCGGCTTCCCCGGCGCGAGGGCACCCCGTCCCATGGACCATCGCGAGCTCAAGCGGCTCGTCCAGCTGATGAACGAGAACGGGCTCGTCGAGCTCGAGATCGAGCAGGAGGGCAGCCGGATCAGCCTGCGCAAGGCCGGCGCCTACGCCCCTTCGCCCCTGGTCATGGCCCCGGGGGCGATGCCGCTCCAGGGAGCCGTCCCGGGGTCCCCGGCCGCCGCGCCGCTGCCGGCCGCCGCCGAGGGCGCCGCCGCCGGCGGCCCGCCCCCCGCTGGAACGAAGGACGTGCTCTCGCCCATGGTGGGCACCTTCTACCGTCGGCCCAACCCCGAGGCCGCGCCCTACGTGCAGGTGGGCGACCGCGTGAACCGCGAGACGGTGGTGTGCATCGTCGAGGCCATGAAGCTCAACAACGAGATCAAGGCGGAGCTCGAGGGGGAGATCGTCGAGATCCTCGCCGAGGACGGCGAGCCGGTCGAGTTCGACCAGCCCCTGTTCCGCGTCAAGGTCGCCTGACGGGGCCCGCGCGTGTTCAAGCGCGTGCTGATCGCCAACCGCGGTGAGATCGCCCTGCGGATCATCCGCGCCTGCCGCGAGCTGGGCATCGAGACCGTGGCCGTCTACTCCAAGGCCGACGCCGGCGCCTGGTACCTCGATCTGGCCGACGAGGCCGTCTGCATCGGAC
>CAZPOZ010000092.1:0-8998 GCA_964588235.1 uncultured Planctomycetales bacterium | reverse complement strand
AGGAGGAAGCGGCCTGAGCGCCCGGCTCCAGCGCGCCGCACGTGCCTCGCATCGATTAACTTGGTGGCGTTGACCTTCACGATGGGCTTGCCGGAGGCCCAGGGCGACCTGTGGCTCGAAGCCAAGGCGACCGCGCGCGTGACGCTCGAGCGCGCGTACTACCTGGGCATCACGGAGGTGCTCAACCGCGAGTACCGGCAGTGGCCCGAGCGCCGCGGTCACCGCAGCCCGGACGCCGACGGGGGGGCGGGCTCGGACGAGGACGACCACCCGGCCGTGGGCGTGACCTGGCACGAGGCCGTGGCCTTCCTGCGCTGGCTGACGGTGGTGGACAACCTGCGCCGCTACCGCCTGCCGGCGGAGGCCGAGTGGGAGAACGCCTGTCGCGCGGGCACCACGTCGCGCTTCTGGTGGGGCGACGACCCGGTGCTGAGGCCGCCCTTCCCGGCGAACCTGCTGGACGCGGACGTGGCCACGCCGCCCCAGGAGCACGCGGCCCGTCCGGGCCCGCCGGACGGGGCGCGGCTCACGGCCGGGCTCGAGGGCTACCGCCCCAACCCCTGGGGGCTGTGGCACACGGCGGGCAACGCCTGGGAGTGGTGCTGGGACTGGTACGCGCCCCACGTCGAGGGCGCGCCCCGCCCGGTGGGCGGCCCGCCGACGGGCAGCGCGCGGGTGCAGCGCGGCGGCACGGCGCAGCACGACTGGAAGTACGCGCGCTCGGGCGCCCGGACCCGCGAGCTCCCCGACGCCACCGGTCACCTGAGCGGCTTCCGCGCCCTGCTCGAGCTGCCCGAGCCGACGACCCGCTGAGCGGAGCGGCGGGCGCCAGCCCGAGCCCGCCGCGCCCGGTCCCGGGGAGCCCGACCCAGCCGGGCCCCCGCCCCCTCACCGGTGGGCCAGGATCGACACCCGGCGGGCCGTGCCCGTGGCGTCCCCATGGTGCGCGCAGAGCACGACGTCCGGCTTGCCGTCGCCGGTCAGGTCGCCGTGGGCGACCGAGAGGGGGCCGTGGGCCGTGAGGTACAGGTGGTGGCGGTGGAACCCTCCAGCCCCGTCCCCGTGCAGGACGTGCAGGCTGGGCCGGTTGACGAGGGGCGCCGCCGTGGACTCGTTGGTGTCCTCGACCAGCAGGTCGGTCCAGCCGTCGCGGTCCACGTCGAGCAGCGCCAGCTCGTTGGCCTGGTTCGTGCCCACGATGCCCGTCGCGACCACCTCGGGCGCCGCGAACGCGCGCGGGCCCACGCCGCGGAACACGGCCAGGCCCTGCGCCGTGGAGGCGACGACGTCGGGGAACGGGTCCAGCGGCCCGTCCAGGCGGCCCAGCGCGACGGACACGGGCGTCGTGAGCCCGGGCAGGCCCACGCCGTCCAGGTCGAACGTGCCGTCCGCGCGCCCGAAGCCCACCGTCAGCGAGCCGACGAAGTAGTTCGTGGCGACGACGTCGTCGCGCCCGTCCTCGTCGAGCGCGCCCACGGCCAGCCCGTGCGGGAGCGCCACGGCGCCCGCCGCGCTGCCCGGCACGGGCTCGAGCCGCGGGCTGCCTCCGGGCACCGGTCGCAGCACCGACAGCAGCGAGGGCGAGTAGTTCAGCAGCACGACCTCCCGCAGCCCCAGGCCGTCCACGTTCGCCAGGGCCACGCGCAGGGGCTCGTTGCCGACCGCCACGTGCTCGACGAGCGCGTAGCGGCCGTCGGCGCCCCGGTCGTACAGCGAGACCACGTTGCCGTCGTTGCAGGCGACGACGATCTCCGGGGGCGCGTCGCCGTCGAGGTCCCCGACCGCGACCGAGAGCGGCTCGCCCGCCGTGTCCAGGATCTGCTCGCGCTGCAGGTCGCCCCGTCCGTCCCGGTTGCGGAACAGGACCAGGCGCGCCGTCAGCCGGCAGATCACCGCCAGGTCGAGCCCGCTCCCCGTCCGCGGGGCGGCGGGATCGTGGTCGGCCTCGTACAGACGGGCGGGCGCCGCCGCGTAGGGCTCGTCGCTGACCGCGTCGTCGCGCGTAAGGAGGTCGCGCCGCGCCCCGAGCCCGCGGGTGCCGTCCCCGCGCAGGAACGTCAGCGTCTGGGTGACGGCGTCGATCGTCACGACGTCGGCGGCGTCGTCGCCGTCCACGTCGGCCACGACGAGGTCCAGGGGGTCCAGCCCCACGTCCACGGTGAGCGACGCGGCCGCGCCGGGGGCGGTCCAGGTCCCGTCGAGGAACGAGGCGGTGATCGCGCTGCCCCCCCGGCTCAGGCGCACGAGGTCACGCTGGCCGTCCCGGTCGAGGTCGGCCACGCCCAGAGGTCCGGGGGCCGCGCCCAGCGCCCAGTCGGCAGGGACGGCGGCCAGCAGGAGGGTCGGGGACGAGGCCTCCCGGGCGAACAGGCTCAGGGTCCCGGAGCGCGCGTTGGACACCACCAGCTCGTCGCCCAGGCTCGGCAGGAGGTCGCCGGCCGCCAGGCGCTCCGGGGCGCCGTACCCGCCGTCGGCGGCTCCGGCCGGCAGCGCGGCCTGCCGCAGGGCGAGGGCCCCGGCCCCGACGTTCTCCAGCACGCCGAGCGTGTCGGCGCCGGCGCTCGCCGTGACGACGTCGAGGTCCCCGTCGCCGTCCAGGTCGGCCGCCAGGACGTCCGCGGGCCCTGCGCCCACGGCGTAGGCACCTCGGGAGGCGGCCCCGACCCCCCCGAAGGCGAAGCCCCCGTCGCCGCGCCACACGTGCAGGACGGCGGCCGAAGCGTCCACGAACAGCAGGTCGTGGAAGGCGTCGCCCCCCAGGTCGGCCACCCGGAGCCGGGGGACGGACGCCCCGGCAGGGAGGGCGAGCCCGGCCTGGCGCACGAAGCCCAGCGGGCCGTCGTTGC
This sequence comes from uncultured Planctomycetales bacterium, assembly GCA_964588235.1. Lineage (GTDB taxonomy): Bacteria > Planctomycetota > PLA2 > PLA2 > JAEUHO01 > CAZPOZ01. The sequence continues at coordinate 6,152 of CAZPOZ010000092.1, read as the reverse complement.
GGAAGGGGACCAGCGACGGTCCGGACGGGGAGACCACCACGAGGTCGGGGTCGCCGTCGCCGTCCACGTCGCCGAGCGCGCAGGGGCCGGGCAGGAAGCCGAGATCCAGGCGCGCGGCCTCGACGTAGCCGTCGGCCACGTCGTGCCGCAGCACCTGGAGCTGCCCGGGGGCCGGCAGGGTCACGACGGCGTCCAGGTCCTGGTCACGGTCCAGGTCGGCCAGGGCGACGTGGCCCGGCGCCGCGGGCAGGGGCACGAGCCGCGCGCCGCGCAGCCCCGTCTCGGCGGCCCGGTCGCGGACGAACACGAGCCGCCGGCTGCGCGTCACCCGCCCGAGGCGGTCCTCGAGCTCGATCACGAGCTCGTGAGGCCCCTCGGTGAGGAGCTGACGTCGGGCGGTCCCGAACTCGGAGAGCGGGCCCTGCCGCTCGAAGACGCCGTCCAGGTCGAGGTCCCAGCGGACGGTGAGGGGCCCGTCGGACGGCACCAGCGGCGCCGAGGCGCCGGCGTCGAGCTGCACCCACTCGCCGCGGTCCGGGACGACCGGCGACCAGGTGAGCGCGAGCCGGGGAGGCCCCTGCAGCGCCGAGGTGCCCACCGTCTGGCCCGCCGGCCCCTGCCCGATGGAGAAGTCGAAGTCGATGCGCGGGCGGGCGGTGAGCAGGTCCACCGCGAAGGGCACGTGCTGCTGCGCGACGTTGAGCGCGTCCAGCGCCTTGCCCAAGCCCTTCGCCAGGCCCTTGAGGAGGTCCTTGGAGACCACCAGGGGCACCGCGCCCAAGACCGTCTGCTGCAGCAGCCCGAGCTGCTGAGCGAGCGGCTCGGCGAACGCCTCCACGAGCGGCAGGCCCAGGCCCAGGAGCAGCTCCGGAGACCGGAGGCCGTCCCAGAAGGCCCTGCGGTACTCGTGCACGGCGTCCACCTGCTGCGGGCTGCCCGTGAGCTGGGTCACCAGCACCGTGACGTGGTTGGGGTCGGCCAGGAGGTGGCTGACGAACGCGCCCGCGATGCTCGCCGCGGGCCCGCCGACCGCCGACACCGCCTTCACCTTCAAGTCCAGGAGCAGGCAGACCCCGTAGGCGAGGTTCGCCCAGAAGGCCTGTCCCGAGGGCGAGTCGCGCACCGCCTCCGCGTACGGATCTGCGCCCGCCGTCAGGCCCTTCCAGGCCGTCGCCTCGTACGAGCCCGCCGGCAGGTGCAGCGGAGCCTGGGTGGGCGGCTCGGGCGCCTGGAAGGGAGGCAGGGCCCAGGCGCGCCGCCGGGGGCTGAGGAGGTAGGAGGTCGTCAGCCGGCCCGGCTCGCGCACCTCCAGCTCGTAGAACACCATCGTGGCGTTCAGCCCGTGCGCCTCGCAAGACCCGCCCTCCATCGGGCGCGAGGCCACGGTGACCTCGTCGAAGGGGACGGCGGGCGTACAGGCGTCGGGCCCGGCCGAGGCGCGCAGCAACGTAGCCCCGGGCGCCGGCCCGGCGACCGCGCAGGCGAGGGCCGCGGCGGCCGCCTCCGCGGCCAGGGCCAGCAGGCCGCCGTCGGCCGCCTCGAACAGGGCGGCCCGGGTCGCGAGGGCCGCGCCGACCTCGGCCTCGAGGCGCGCGAACGGCTCCCCCCGGCGCGCGCACCCTTCGAAGACGGGAGCGTCCTCGGGCGGGATGCTCTGCCCGAGCGACGTGAGCCGCACGAGCGCCAGCGCCACGTCGCCCGCGTCCAGGACGGCGTCCTCGGGCCCGATCCAGACCGGGGCGAGCGGCGCGCCCCCGGCCCCCAGCAGCACGCCCAGGACGCCTCCGAGCCCGGGGGCGCTGGGCAGGGGCAGGTCCCCGAACGACCCGTCGGCCGAAACCGGCGCGTCCCCCAGGGCCGTGCCCACGCCGGCGAGCGCGTCGCGAGCGGGCCCGGCCGGCAGGGCGACCCGGCCGGCCACCGGGGTCGTGGGCACGAGCAGGGCCGCGGGGTCGTCACCGCCCCCGCCTGGCGCAGGCACGGTCCCCGCCCCGCAACCCAGGGGCCCCAGCAGCGCAAGGGTCATCCCGACGAGACGCAGCAGCCTGGCCATGCCGACCTCCCTGGGGGCGCCGACGTCGGCGCAGGGGGGAAGGGCGGCCTCCCGGGGGGAGCGTGACCCGCCGGGACGGTCAGCTTCCGGCGGATTTCCCGAGCTCGCGCAGGTCGCGCAGGTGCTTGGGCAGGATGAGCAGGGCCAGGGCCGAGACGGCCAGCAGCGCCGGGACCCCGTGGAGCGCGGCGGCCGGCAGCGGCAACAGCAGGGTGGCCGCGGCCGTGGACGGCGCCTCGTCGCGCACGCCACGCAGACGCCGCAGCGGCAGGTAGACGAGCAGCACCACCCCCAGCCACACCGCCACGAGCCAGGGCAGGGTCAGGCCCAGCACGCCGGCCGCCGTGGCGAAGCCCTTGCCGCCCACGACCCGGCCCTGCGCGAAGGAGAGCCAGGGGTTGTAGTCGTGCCCCGCCACGGCCCCCACGCCCGCCGCCAGGTCGCCGTGCGCCGCCGGCGCCAGCGCGCGCGCCAGCAGGACGGCGGCGACGCCCTTGAGCGCGTCCAACGCGAGCACGAGCAGGCCCAGGCTGCGGGAGCGGCTCACGCGGGCCGCGTTGAGCGCGCCCACGTTGCCGCTGCCCTCCCGGGCCACGTCGCCGCCGGTGCGCCAGCGCACGAGCAGCCAGGCGCAGGGCACGGAGCCCACGAGCGCGCCCAGGGCGAAGGGCAGCAGCAGCCCCACCTAGGCCCGCCGGTCCGAAGCTCGAGGCGGGTTGGCGGAGGCCCCAGGGCGCCGCGCCGGCAGGTTCCGGAGTGACGCGCCATGCCACCGACGCGCTGGATGGGGAGCGGAAGGCCCGGAGCGGCGAGGCCGCGGTTGCGGCCTACGCAACGAGCCGATACGGGCCTGAGCGCCCCCAGCCCAGCGCGTCGCACGCTCCCGCCTGGAACTTGCGTTTCGCAGCACTACGGCGTCGCGGCCGCCGCGGGCCCCGCAGCCCCGGCGGCCGGCGCCTCGTCGAAGAACGCCCTCAGGCGGGCCGCCACGTCGGCCGCGCGCTCCTGGTGCAGCGAGTGCTTGCCCGCCAGCAGCTCGAAGCGCTCCGTGGTCAGACGCTCGCGCAGCGGCTCGGCCGTCGCCGGCGGCAGCGTGGCGTCGCGATCGCCCCAGAGCAGCAGCAGGGGCACGCGGATCGCGCGCTCCTGCTCGAGCAGGGGCGCGATCGCCGCGCGGTCGGGCCGCCCGCAGCGGTCCAGCGGCTGGAAGCGCAGCAGCATCGCCTGCATCGCGTGGCGCGTGTCGGCCGAGCAGAGCACGCCCGCCAGGCGCTCGGCCTCGTGGCCCAGCGCGTCGCGGCCCGGGTCGAGCACGCTCGTGCGCACGCTCTCGTCGATCCGGGGCCGGGCGAGTCCCAGGAGCTGGCCCAGGGCGACCTCGAGGTCGGTGGTCGTGCCCAGCGAGCGCAGCTGGCCGCCGGCGTCGGTGAGGCCCAGGTCGGCGCGGGCGATCAGCGCCGCCCGCTCCACCCGGTCGAGCAGCCCCGCGGAGGCCGCGCGCAGCGCAGGGTCGGCCAGCAGGCGCAGGGTGACCTGCCCCCCCAGGGAGTGGCCCACGAGGAGCAGGCGGCGCGGCGCCGGCTCGGAACGCTGGACGTCGAGCAGCACGGCGAGCGTCGCCCGGGCCAGCCAGGCGGGCGAGTAGGCGTCGGCGGCCAGGGCACGGGGGTCGGGACGGTCGCTCCGGCCGGTGCCCGGGGGATCGACGAGCACGAGGTCGTGGCGCTCGGCCAGGACGGGGGCGACGAACCGCCAGGTGCTGCCGTCGGCCATCACCCCCGGTTGGAGCACGACCATCGGCCCGGGGGTGGCCGACGGCGTCCGCACCACCCGGTAGGCGACCCGCACCGCCGGGCCCCGCGGCTGGGGGAAGTCGGCCGAGCGCTCCTCGACCCTCAGGCCGGCGCCGCGGGCCAGGAGCCCCGCGTAGGGCTCGGCCCGGCGTTCGTCCACGAAGCGTGGGCGCGAGGCGCAGCCGGGGGCCAGGGCCAGGACGAGGGCCAGGGCGGCCCCCGCGGCGCGGCACGCCGGAGAGGGCCAGCGGCGCGGCGGCGCGGTTACCGGCATCATGCGCTCATCGTACGTGCGGGCAGGTCCCCCGGCGAAGCGCGCCGGGCTCCCCGCGGACGCCGGCGTCCCGTCCGGCGCGACGGACCCGCTGCACGCCCCGCCCCCTGGAGTCACGGATGTCGCGTTCCCTCTTCGCCCGACTCGCCCGTCGTCACGGCCGCCGCGCTGCGGGGCCCACCCGCCGGGAGGTGCTGGCGGGCGCGCTCGCAGCGGGGACCGGGCTGCTCCTGGGCCCCGGACGGCCGGCCCGGGCCGAGGGCGGGCCGCGCCGGGGCGGCCGCGTGATCGTGGTGGGCGCGGGCTTCGCGGGGCTGGCGGCCGCCCACGGGCTGCTCGAGGCCGGCTACGACGTCACCGTGCTGGAGGCCCGGCGCCGCGTGGGCGGGCGCGTGCTCAGCTTCCACGACTTCGTCCAGGGGCGGAACGTCGAGGGGGGGGCCGAGCTCATCGGCAGCAACCACCCGGCCTGGGTGGCCTATGCGGCCCGCTTCGGGCTGCGCTTCCTGGACGTGACGGAGGAGGAGGGCGCCGAGGCCCCCATCGTGCTCTGCGGACGGCTCCTGCCGCCGGCGGAGAGCGCGGCCCTGTGGGAGGAGCTCGACCCCGCCCTGGCGCGGATGGATGCCGACGCCGAGCCGGTGGACGCGGACGCGCCCTGGGAGAGCCCGGGCGCGGCCGAGCTGGACCGCCGCAGCGTCGGCGGGTGGATCGCGGGGCTCGGGGGTTCGCCGCGGCTCGCGGCCGCGCTGGAGGTGCAGCTGGCCTCCGACAACGCGCAGGCCACGGCGCGCCAGTCCTACCTCGGGCAGCTGGCCCAGGTGAAGGCCGGAGGGCTCGCCGCCTACTGGACGGACTCGGAGGTCTACCGCCTCGAGGGCGGCGACGACCTGCTCGCGCAGCGCCTGGCGCAGGCCCTGGGCGCGCAGCGCCTGCGGCTCGGCACCCCCGTGACCGCCCTGCGCCTGGGCGGGGCGAGCGCCGTCGTCGGCCTGGCGTCGGGGGAGACGCTGGAGGCCGACGACGTGGTCTTCACGCTGCCGCCGAGCGTCTGGGGCACGGTGGCCTTCGAGCCGGCCCTCCCCCCGAGCCTGCGCCCGCAGATGGGCAGCGCCGTGAAGGTGCTGGCGGCGATGCGCGGCCGCTTCTGGCGCGCGTCCGGGCGCGCCCCCGACAGCCTCTCCAACGGAGACGTGAACCAGACCTGGGACGGCACCGACGGCCAACCCGACGACGGGGGGGCGTGCCTGACGGGCTTCTCCGGCAGCGCCGCGGCGGACGCGCTGCGGCGCCTGGCGCCCCCGGCCCGGCTCGCGCGCGTGCTGGGCGAGCTGGAGCAGCGGTACCCCGGGGCCCGGCGCGCGTTCGTGCGCGAGCGCTTCATGGACTGGCCCTCCGACGCGCTCACGCGCGCGGGCTACTCGTTCCCAGCCCCGGGAGAGGTGACCACGGTGGGGCCCGCGCTGCGCGCGGGCGTCGGCGGGCGGCTGCACTTCGCGGGCGAGCACTGCTGCTACGCCTTCGTCGGCTACATGGAGGGCGCGCTGCAGAGCGGCCTGGCGGTCGCACGGCGGCTCGCCGCCCGCGACGGGCTGCTGCCGAAGTAGGGCCCGGCGCCACGGGCGGCTGGTAGCGTCTTGCCCGCGGGCTGCGTGCCGGCCCGCCGCGGAGCGCGCCCCGCCATGGCCTCCCCCGCCGGCCCCCCCGACGGACTGCCCCCCGGGGCCCTGGCGCCGCCGCTGCGGGTGCCCGAGGCGCGCGCCGACGAGCGCTTCCTCGAAGGGCCCCAGGGCCGCGGCTTCGAGCTCTGGCGGGCGCTGCGCATCTTCTTCGAGTTCGTGCGCGGGTTCCGCGCGCTGCACTTCGTCGGGCCCTGCGTGACCGTGTTCGGCTCGGCCCGCTTCCGCGAGGATCACCCCTACTACGGCCTGGCCCGGCGCCTGGGGCGGCGGCTGGCCGAGACGGGGTTCACCGTGATGACCGGCGGCGGCCCGGGGATCATGGAAGCGGCCAACCGCGGCGCCTGGGACGC
>CAZPOZ010000091.1:0-9025 GCA_964588235.1 uncultured Planctomycetales bacterium | reverse complement strand
GCCGACCGGGCCCCCCCATGGAAACCGAAACCCGCGGCCGCTGCACGCGCGGACGCGCGACGGGGGAGGCGCCCCCCCGGCCCCCTACGGTCCCGCGCGCGCCTGGCTCGCGCGCCGCCGGACCTCGTCCGCGGCCTGGCGCACAGGCTCCGGGCAGTCGGCGGGCAGCTCCGCGAGCGCCTTCAGCGCCGGCTTGGCGTCGCCCGCCCCCAGGTGCGCCTCCGCGAGCCCCACGAGCGCCTCGGCCCGGCGGGGAGAGGCGGGGTGGCGCTCGAGCAGCGCCGCGAAGCGCCGGCGCGCCTCCCCGTAGTCCCAGCCGTCCAGCGCCGCGCGACCGGCCCCGTGGCCCCAGGCCTCCACGCGGCCCGCCCCCTCCGGCCCGGCCGAAGCGAGGCGCGCGGCGGCGTCGAAGGCCTCGGTCGCCTGCTTGACGGCGTGGCCGCGGGCCCAACCCTCGGCGACCTGAATCCGGGCCTCGGGATCCCGGCGGGCCTCGGGATCGTCCTGCAGGCGGCGCAGCGCGGCGTCGAGGGGCTCGCGCCAGCCCGCGTACGCCTCGCGGGCACGGGCGAAGACGTCCGCTTGGTCGGCGCCCTTGTCCGCCGTCCACAGCGGGCGCGACGCGCCGGGCGCGATCACGTGGCACGCGCCGACGCCCCCGTAGAGGAGCGCGAGCCTCGGGTTCCTCCGATACGCCCGCTGCCCCCGCCGGACCTCCTCCGGCGTGGGCCGGTAGGGCTCGTAGAGGTTGACGACGGCGAGCACGAAGGAGCCTGCGTCGGCGTCGGTGTCGGCCAGCGAGCGCAGCCTCGGCAGGCCCACGTCGCTGCGCAGCGGGCCCTCGCTGACGACGAGCGCGAAGAGGGGTTCGTCGGCGCGGCGGGCGCGTGCGGCAGCAGGGCCGAGCTCGAGGAACTCCCCGCCGGCGCAGGCCGGACGCGCCCCGGGGAGGGCGATCAGCAGGGTGGCACAGAACCGGAGCACGCTCTTCATGCGGTTCCTCGTCCGGGCGGGTCAGGAGCCCTCGCGCACCAGGCGCGCGACGACCACGACCTCCCGCTCCGGATCGACGTGGACGGGCACGGGCCCGAACTCGGCGAAGCCTCGCGCGCGAACCGTGACCAGGTGGGGCCCGTCCCGCCGGGTGCCCACGCGCAGCTGACGGGCCCCGCGGGTGTCGAAGATCGTGGCCTGCCCGGCTTCGGAGGCCTCGGCGCGCGCATCCCGGATCGTCACGGTGACGAAGGTCGCCGCGAGCGCATCGCCCGTGGCCGCATCCAGCGCGCGCACACGGACGGTGCACCCCAGGGAGAGCGTGAGCTCCACGGGCCCCCCGCCGGCGCGCAGGCCTTGGATCGCGCCGGCGGCGCCGGCCTCGGGCCCGTCGGGGGGGGCCATCGCGGCCAGGTGCAGCACGGCGTCGGAGAGGCTCGTCAGCTCGAAGTGGCCCTGCGCGTCGGTCGACCCCTGTCGCACGACCTGCTCGACGGCCTCGTCGGTGACGCCCACCCAGACGCCCGCCGCCGCGCCCCCCCCGGGCAGACGGACCGTACCGCTCAACGTCTTCCCGGCCCTGAGCACGACGTCGCCCAGGTCCCGCCGGCCGGGGCGGGGGTCGTCCACGCGCAGCGCGAGGGCGGCATGCCGGTCGGAGAGGATGGCCAGGCGCGTGGCCACCGGTCGCAGCGGGCCGGTGCGGAACGTCCCGTCGGCGGCGGAGGTGACCCCGCTCCCCGGGGCGGGCTCGACGGCCACGAAGGGCACCGGCGCGCCGGACTCGTCCACGACCCTGCCGAAGAGCACCATCTCCCGCCGCAGCACGAGGCGCAGGGCCTCGCGCTCGGCCGCGGGCCGGTCGAGCCCGAGCCACTCCTCCGCGTACCCGGGCGCCGACGCCGCGATCCCCCCCACCGAGCCCGCCAGAGACTCGGGCAGAGGCGCGAACCGGAACGTCCCAGCGGCGTCGGTGCGAACGTCTCCCAGGGCCTCCAGCCCTCCCCCGAGGTCGGCCTCGAGGCGCACGGTCGCCTCCGCGACCGGGGCGCCCTCCGCATCCTCCACGCGCCCGGCGAGGCGCACGGCGCGCTCGAGACGCAACGCCACGGTGGTGTCCCGGGGCCAGACGACCGCCCCGGAGACGCCGCACAGCTCGGCGGTGCGCGCCACGAGACGCGCGTACCCGCGGCGGAACGGCCATTCGACGCGCGCCGTCCCGTCCGCGCCGCTCTGCGCCGACGACGCGCTGGACGTGCCCGAGACGAGGGTCGGTTGCTGCTCGTCGCGGACGCGGGGGGTGGCGTCCGGGTTGGCCCCCGGCAGCACGAAGATCCCCGCCCCGGACACCGGCCTTCCGTCCGGCCCGCTCAGGCGCACGAGGATCGCCGGCGCTGGGGAGGCAGGCTCGGCCGCTCCAGGCGCGGGCGCCACGGGAGGCGCCCCGGGGAGCGCGGAGGCCGGCTCCAGCCCGGCGCGTGCTCCCTCGAGCGTCGGCGCCTGGTCGCGGGCCGCGGGTGCCGGCGCTCGACCGGCGAGGGTCGCCGGTCTGGGCGCGTGCGCTCCAGCTCGCCCGCGGTACAGGAGGCCCGCGGCAGCCGCGCCCAAGCCGGTCAGCACGAGGCCCAGCAACCAGACGGCCGCGAACGGGCCGGCGCTGGCCGCCGTGGCGGTCGTGCCCCCGGGCGCCGTCGCCAGCAGCGAACGCCAGGTGCCGCGTTCGGGCCCACGGTCGAGCCGGGCGCGCACCAGCGCCAGACCCCGGTGCAGTCTCGAGCGCACGGTCGCCGCCGGCGCGCCCTGCAGGCGGCCGATCTCGGCTGGCTCCAGCCCGCGCCAGTAGCGCAGGAGCAGGACCTCCCGGTAGGGCACCTCCAGCTCGTGCACGGCCCGGAGCAGCTCGCGTTCGATCTCCGCACGCTCGGCGCGCTCGGCCGGCGAAGCGGACGGGCGCGGGGCAAGCCGCAGCGTCTCCCGCTGCCGCTCCGCACGCACCCGCTCTCGGCGCGACCGGTCCCGGACGCGGTTGCGCATCACCGTGGCCAGCCAGCCGCGCAGCGAGGTACCGGCGCGCGGGGGGACGCTGAGCGCGGTCAGCCAGGCCTCTTGGGCGAGGTCGTCCGCGTCGCCCACGTCGCGGGCCAAGGCCGCAGCGAACGCGCGCACCCAGTCCCGCTGGGCCAGCAGCTCGTCGAGGGTGACGGGGAGCGGGGTGGGCATGAGGCGCGGGGATAGGAACGCGCCAGGCGGCCGCGCGTTGCGTGGTTTCGCCCGGCAGGCCTGCCACCGGCGCTCGATGCCGACGTCCAGGCCGCAAGGGGCGGCCGGATGCCCCCCAGGCCCGGGCGGCGCCAGCGCGGGGAAGGCCCTCGCCGTCGTAGGATGCCGGCGGCCTGCCCCCCTGGAGCTCCCCCCCCCATGCGCAGCCGGTGGAGCGGGGGCGGCGCGTTGGTGGCCGCGCTCGTCGCCCTGGGGGGGCTGGTCTGGTGGGGCCTTGGCGAGAACCCCCCCGCCGCAGGCCCGGCCGAGGGCCGCGCCGAACGACCCGCCGCGCCCCGGCCGACGCTCGAGGGCCGGGCAACGCCGCCGGGCGCAGGAGATCGCGCGCAGGGTCCGACCCTGACCGCGGAGGACGCAGGCGCGCCCGCGCTGCGGGTCCTCGCGCCCGACGGTCGCCCGGCGGCCGGCGTCGAGGTCGACTACCGCGCGTTCGACCAGCGCGAGGATCTCTCGTTCGGGGGCGTGACCGACGGGCAGGGCCGGCTGGAGCTCGTGCCCGAGGTCGCCGGCGAGCGCTGCGAGGCGACGGTCGGCTCGGCCGGCGGCTGGGCCCGCAGCCGCATCGACTTCTTCGCCACGGGGGAGGTGCCCTTCCGGCTCGAGGCCGGCTGCGAGGTCGTGCTCGAGCTCGGCCCGTCGGACCTCGGCCTCGTGGGGCAGACCCTGCTCCACGCCTCGGGCGGGCGCCTCGGGCGACGGCGGATCGAGGCGCAGCGCACGACCCTGGGCCGCTTCCAGGGCGAGCTCGTCCTCGCGGGGCTGGGCGCCCGCCGGCCCGCCAAGCGCCTGCTCCACACGCTCCTGCCACCCGGGGGCTCCCTCACCCTGCGCTGGGAGGCCGAGCCCGAGCCGCCCGTGTGCTGGCTGCGGTTCTCAGGTCCGGTGGCCGGCGGCGAGGCGCCGCTCCTGAGGCTGGTGCCGCTGGACGGCCTGGGCGAGGCCGTGACGGAGCGCGCGGCGCGCAGGCGCCCGGCGCCCGGCGTCGTCGAGGTGGCCGTGGATCCGGGCCCGCTCGAGGTGCTCGCGGCCTCGTCCGAGCGCTGGGCGCGCGCGCTCGTCGTGGCGGAGCCGGGCGCGGAGCCCACCGAGGTGCCGCTGCCGTGGAGCCTGGGCGCGGAGCTCGTGGTTCGGCTGCCCACCGACCCCCCGTGGATGGCGGCGCTCGCGGTCCTGTTCGAGGGCCGCGGGCGGCTCGAGGTCGAGCACGACGCGGCACCGGGGCTGCTCCGTGCCGACCTCGCGCCGACGGGCGCCGCCACCGGCCTCTGGCCCGGCCTGCCGGCGCGCTCGGGCGCGCGCGAGCTGCGTTGGCGCGGGCTCCCCCCCGGGGAGCGCGCGCTCGTGCGGCTCGAGGAGACGCCCTGGGGCGCACTCACGGGCGAGGCCACGCTCGGGCAGGGGGTCACGGAGCTGGTGCTCGAGCCGGGCGCGCGCTTCACGGTGCGTGCGGCGCCCGACGACGGGAGCGAGCCCGACCGGATCCGGATGACCCTGCAGGAGCTCCGGGATCCGGCTCCCGCTGCGCACGAGACGTGGATGGAGGGCGGACGCGCCCAGGTGCTGGGCCTGCGCCCGGGAGCCGCGGTGCGCCTGGCCCTGCGCAGCGCGCTCTGGCGCGGCAACGCGGAGGCGGTGGTGGCCGACGGGCTCGAGGTCGTGGTCCCGGTGCGCCGCCGGCCGCGGGCACGCTACCGCGCGCGGGTGGTGGACGAGGCGGGCCGACCGGTGGCGGGCATCGGCGTGTCGTTCTCGGCGGACGCCGAGTTCGGCGCCACGGCGCTCAGCGGAGCCGACGGCTGGGCCGAGGTGGAGCACCTCGCCGACCGTCCGCTGCGCGCGAGCACGGCGCACGAGGGCTGGTGGACCTTGCGCGACGCCGCCGTGGCGCCCGGCGCGCCGGCCACGCTGGTGGCAGGTCGCCTGCGCTCGCTCGTGGTGACCTTCGACGTCGGCGAAGCCTGGGTGCGGCTCACGCAGGAGGAGCGCCTCGAAGGCGGGGGCGCCGGGAGCGCGAGCGAGTCCACGTTCCGGGTCGTGCCCGGGAGCGTCTACGCCACCAGCGCCCTGCCGTGGGTCCCGCGCCTGTGGCTGCGCGCCGAGCCGGCGGACGGCCCGGGGGACGGCCGGGCGCCGTCGCCGTGGTTCGACGGCGAGGTGGACCTGCGACCCGCGACGACGACGGCGCTGAAGATCGCGCGCTGAGGGGCAACGCCACCGAGTCGGGCGACACGATGCGCGTGCGGCGCGCTGGAGCCGGGCGATCAGGCCGCTTCCTCCTCCTTGCGCAGGCGGCAGGCGCGTCGTCGTCGTCATCGGCCTTCCGCTACCGGCCCAGCGCGCCGGTTGCTTGGGCACGGCCTGCGGAGACCATCCGCAGGCCCTTCCGCGCGAGGGGTCTCGCACTTCGAGGGGCCCTCCCCCCAACTTGGTGGCCATGGCGCTGAGGGGGCGGCCCGCGCGGATCAGCGCAGCGGGACGAAGGCCGCCAGGCGGAAGCCCACGTAGGAACGCGCCTCGCCGCCGGCGACCCCGGAGCGGAACGCGGCGCGCAGCATGTGCGCGGCCTCGCCGTCGTAGGCCCCGCCGCGCCGGACGCGCGCGTCGCCCTCCGCGGGGCCGGTGGGGTCCGTGGCCGGGCCGGGCGGGTAGTCGAGGTCGTCGTGGAGGTCGGCGCACCACTCGGAGGCGTTGCCGTGCAGGTCGTGGAGTCCCCAGGGGTTGGCGGGCAGCCGCCCCACCGGGAGGGTGACGCCGCGCGCAGGCCCCGGGGCGAAGTTCGCCCGGTCCGTGGACGCCGACGCCCCCCACCAGAACGCGCTGGAGGTCCCCGCGCGGCACGCCCGCTCCCACTCCGCCTCGGTGGGGAGCCGCACCTTAAGACGCGGGTCCTCGCGGGAGAGCCAGCGCGCGAAGGCCGCCGCGTCCGACCAGGAGACGGAGACGGCCGGCTGCTCGTCTCCGTCGAGCGAGCCGCCGTCCCCCGCCCCGCTGGAGTGGTCCGGACGGAAGAGGCGGTACTGGCGGTTGGTGACCTCGGTGGTCTGCAGGTAGTACGCACGGGTGAGCGTGACGAGGTGGGCCGTCTCGGTCGCCTCGCGGTCCGCCTCGGAGGGCGGCGAGCCCATGGTGAAGGTGCCGGCGGGCACCAGGACGAAGCGCATCCCGATCGCGTTCTCGAGCGCGGCCGGCACCCCGAGCCGGCCGGCCTCGGCGAGCTGCTCGGCCGAGACGCGTGCCCACGGAGGGAGGGCGTCCTTGGGCGGGGGGTCGGCGGGGGCCGCGGGCCGCGGAGCCTCGGATCCGCACGCGGACAGGACGAGGAGCACGGCGACGAGCGGGGAGCGGGCACCCATGGGCTGCCGAGCATGCTGCCATGCGGCGCCAACGAATGCAGGCCGGGAGCCCGGCCCGGTGCAGCGCACGCGCCGGACCCGGGCTCGGCGAGGCGGCTGGAACCAGGAGTCAGCCGCGGGCCGAGCGCTTCGTGGGCGTGCGCCGCTTCGTCGCCGACTTGAAGACGGTGCGCCCGGACCGTCCGCGCGGGACGGTGGCGCCGGCGTGCCTGATCGCGGCCGCGATCAGCGCCCGCACGGCCCCGCGGTCGAGCTCGGAGGCCGCCTCGAGGGGCACGCTGCGCACCTGGGTGCCCGCGCCCTGGAGACGGCGCTCGGGATCGGGGACCCCCTTGCGCACGTACAGCCGGACCCCGCGCGGGGCGATGGCGAGCGAGAGGATGGCCTCGTGGCCGCGGTCGGACGCCCCGAAGGCGACCACCAGGGAGTCGCGGTAGTCGTAGACGAGCCGAGTGGCACCGGGGAGGGCACGGCGCAGCGCCGCGAGCCCGCGTTTGGCCAGCGCCCGGACCTCGGGAGGGAAACGCGCCAGAGAGGCGACCAGCTGCGCGCCGGGGCTCGCTCGAGGATCGGACACGGGCGGACCTTACCACAGGGACCCTGCAACGGTGCGGGAGGAGGACTGCGGAAGCGACATCGAGGCCGGCGCGGGTCCGCAGGGCCTCGCCCTACCCGCCCCGGACTTCGGACCGGTGGAGCCTGCTCGCAGCCCAGCGTGGCGGAGCCGGCGTGCCACGCCCCCCCCAACGCCCTCTCTCGCTCCGTAGTATGGGCGGGCAGCGCCTGGCCGCGCGGGCCGAGGAGGGTCACCGTCGGCGTCACCGAGAGGGGCGTTCCCGGTGCGTGTCGTCGGCGTGCTGGCGCCGATCGTCGGTGCCCCGCTCGCGCCCTGCGCCGCGCAGCGCGCGGAGGGCGGCGAGGCCGTGACGACGCTGGATCCGCGCCTGCGGCTCGTCCTCCAAGCCCGGGACGGCTCGACCTGGTTCGGGAGCAACGGCGCCGGCGCCCACCGCCACGACGGCCAGGGCCTCCTTCGATCCACGTCCGCGCACGGCCTCACCGGCGACGTCGTCGCCGACCTCCAGGAAGACGGCGCGGGGAAGTGTTCGTGAGCCCGGACGCGGGCGTGAGCCGGCTCGACGGCCGCGTCTTCCACGTGCTGCCCGTGGCCGACCCGTCGCGGAGCGCGTGAGACCTCGAGCCCGGCGACGGCTGGCTGCGGAGGCCGCAGGACACGGGCTCCGTCGACCGCTTCGACGGGCAGACGTTCCCGCCGTTCCGGCCGTGACCGGACGACGACGACGCGTCCCGACGGGCCCGCTCAGGAGATCGGGACCAGGACCAGACGGCCGTAGGCGACGAACGCCATGAGGAGGCCGAGTCCGGCGGAGAAGACGATGGGCGGCGTCTCGCGCGCCTTGACGTGGACGTAGATGAACACGAGGGTCTCGAGCGCCAGCACGGCGGCCGCGGTCCCGGTGAGCTGCGGCTGCCAGGGGAGCAGGGAGGGCACGATCAGACCCAGGGTGCATGCGAGCTCGAGGATCCCGAGCGCCGTCCAGGCACGGCGCGGCAGCACGCGGAAGCTCGGGACGTCGCTGCTCACCTTGTCCAGCAGGAAGACCTTCATGACGCCCGACGCCCCGAACAGCAGCGCTCCCAGGATCTGCAGGACCCACAGCACGACGTTCATGCTCGACTCCCGCGCGCGCGGGCGCCGAAGCCCGTGCCCCCGTCAGCCTACCCACGGTCGCCGCCCGGGGACCTCGGGCAGCGCGCCCCCCCGCCCGGCCGCCGCGTTCCGGCGCCCGCCGCCCGCGCCCGCCGGGAGCGGGCCGGGCCAGGTACGCTGGTGGGCCGCGACCGGTCGCGACTCGAGGAACCCGTGGACGCACGACGCCTCTTCAAGACGTCCTTCGCCAGCGTGTATCCCCTCTACGTCCAGAAGGCGGAGCGCAAGGGGCGCACGAAGCAGGAGGTCGACACGGTGCTCCGCTGGCTCACGGGCTACGGCGCAAGCGCGCTGGCGGCACGGATTCGGCGGGCGGTGGACTTCGAGACCTTCTTCCGCGAGGCCCCGGCCCCCCATCCCAACGCCGGCCTGGTCACCGGCGTCGTCTGCGGCGTGCGCGTCGAGGACGTCCAGGATCCGCTCCTGCGGACGATCCGCCGCCTGGACAAGCTGGTGGATGAGCTGGCCCAGGGAAGGCCCCTCGAGAAGATCCTGCGCACGGAGGCCGCCGCCGAAGTCGCTCGGCCCAAGCCCACGGGGCGCACCGCCAAGGCGGCAGGGCCGGCGCGGGCGCGAGGGCGGCGCAAGGGGCGGCCCCCCGGCCGTTGAGGCTCATGGCCACCAAGTTAGGGGTAGGGCCCTTCGGAGGGCGAGACCTCTCTTGCGG
>CAZPOZ010000090.1:0-9053 GCA_964588235.1 uncultured Planctomycetales bacterium | reverse complement strand
TGTTCGCCGACCTCAAGCGCTACAGCACCGACGACCTGCGCTGGTTCAAGGAGATCCCGGACGTGCTCGAGCGCGTGCTGTGCGGCTCGGGCCGCATGATCCTGACCACGCCGCGCGAGCCGCATCCGATCGTGATCGAGCACGTGCTGGGCATCGGCGCGATCGACGAGAAGGTGGCCGACATCCTGGGCACCAAGCGCGTCACGATGACGCCCTGACCCTCACGCCCGGAACCGGGCGACGAGACCCCCGCGCCCGCGCGGCGTCGGGCCTCAGCGCGCGCGCAGCCGGCCCTGCAGGCTGCGGGGGGGGGCGTCCTCGCCGAGCGGCGACGGACGCTGCGCGACCACGTCCACGAGGTCGCCGGGCTTGACCACCTGCAGGAACACGAGCAGGTCGTCGGTGTTGCGGATCTTCCAGCGCCCCAGGGCCCGGATGACGTCGGCGACCTTCAGCCCCAGCTTCTCCGCCGGGCCGCCGGGCTCCACGCTGCGCACGACGACCCCGCCCTCGTAGGAGGCCACGTCCGAGGCGATCAGGCCCAGGCGCGCCCGGGCCAGCTCGTCGGTGGGCACCGGCGTGAGCGTGACCGTGGCCACGCCGGGGGCCGGGCCGCCCTTGCGCCGCAGCCCCAGCCGCACGGGGCTTCCCGACGGCAGGGGCAGCAGCGCCATGGCGTAGTCGTAGAGCGTCGGCGTGGCCGCGCCGTTCACGCTCTCGATCACGTCGCCGACCTCCACGCCGGTGCCGACCGCCGGGCCCTGGGGGAACACGGCCTTCACGAGCGCGGCCCCCGCGGGATCGTCCGCCTCGTCCAGCCCCAGCCAGTCGCCGGTCAGCACCCGGCGCCGGAACGCCGTGCCCACGAGCCGGCGGACGCGGTCGGCGGGGATGGCGAAGGCGATGCCCTCCGCCCCGTACACGCGGGAGTAGATCGCCGTCGTCACGCCGATCCAGCGCCCGGTCACGTCGAGCAGCGCGCCGCCCGAGTTGCCCGGGTTGATCGGCGCGCTGACCTGCACGAAGTCGTCGAAGGTGCGTCGGCCCAGGCGCAGCGAGCGGTTGAGCCCCGCGACGACGCCCGTGCTCACCGAGAGCCCGAGCTTGAACGGGTTGCCCACCGCGATCACCGACTCGCCGAGCATGAGGTCGTCGGACCGGCCCAGGCTCAGGTGCGGGAAGGTCTCGCCCGGCGCGGCGCCCTCCTGCGGCGCGATGCGCAGGATGGCGAGGTCGTTGGTCAGGTCCACGGCGAACGGCGCCGCCCGCCGGCTGATCGACTCGCCCTGGGCCCCCGAGAGCTCGACGAACAGGCTGCTCGCGTGCGCGATCACGTGCGCGTTGGTGATGACGAACCCGGCCGGATGGAAGATCACCCCGGAGCCCAGGCCGCCCTCCACCTCGGCCGGCTCCTCGCGCAGGACGAGGTCGTCCCAGTCGAACAGCGAGCGTGCCACGCGCTGCGTGGTGCGGATCGAGACCACGGCCGGCTTGGCGCGCTCGACGGTCCGCACGATCTGGTTGCGACGGACCTCCGGGTCTCCGTCGGCCGCGGCGGGACGCGGGCCGACGCCCACGGCGAGCAGCAGGGCGGGCACGACCAGGTGGAGCGGGCGGATCGCGAGGGTCATCGAGGCGAAGATACGCAGCCGACGGGAGGACGTTGGCGACGGACGAACACCAACCGAACGCGCCGGACCCCGCCCCCGGGGCCCGGGCCGGGCGGGCGCCCCGGGTAGCATCCCCCGGCCATGGACGACGTCTTCGAGGCCATCGCGCGGCTCCGGCGGGAAGGCGGTCGCGGGGCGCTGGCCACCGTGATCGGCACCCGCGGCAGCACGCCGGGCAAGGAGACCATGCGGATGCTCGTGCGCGAGGACCGCTCCTGCACCGGCTCCGTGGGCGGGGGGTGCGTGGAGGCCGAGGTGCTCTCCGACGCCCTCGAGGTGCTGGCCTCGGAGGCGCCCCGCCGGGCCGTGTACCGCCTGACCGAGCGCGAGACGGGCGACGAGGGCCTGGCCTGCGGCGGGGAGCTCGAGGTGTTCCTCGAGCCGGTGACCGCGCACGCCCTGCTGATCTTCGGCGGCGGGCACGTGGCCAAGGCCCTGTGCCCCATCGCCGCCACGGCCGGCTTCCGCGTCACCGTCGTGGACGACCGCGCCCGGTTCGCCTCCGCCGAGCGCTTCCCCGACGCCGCGTCCGTGGTGGTCGGCGAGCGCTTCCAGGACGCCTTCCCCCGGCTCCACGTGACCTCGGCGACGTCCTGCGTGGTCGTGACCCGTGGTCACGCGCTGGACCTGGCCTGCCTGGACTTCGCGCTGCACACGCCGGCGCCCTACGTGGGCCTGATCGGCAGCCGGGCGAAGATCCTCGCCCTCCTGCGCCGGCTCGAGGCCGCCGGGCGCCTGGACGGCGTGGATCTCGCGCGCCTGCACGCCCCCATCGGGCTCGACCTGGGGGGCAGCTCGCACGGCGAGATCGCGCTGGCGATCGCGGCGGAGCTGCTGGCCGCCCGCAGGCGCGTGCTGGGGGGGCTGCGGACGCGCAGGCTCGACCCGGAGGAGCTGCGCCGGGCGCTCGTGCCTGCGGCCGTGGGGCCGCGGACGCCGTCGCCGCGCTCCACGGGGTCGCCGGAGCGGCGCGATCCCTCCTCGGCGGCTCCGGCCCCGGGGCCGGGCGCATGAGCGGGGTCGAGCCGTCCTCCGCCCCGGCCGCGCCGCCGTCGGGCGGCTCGGGCCTGGGCCAGCTGCTGCGCGACGCGCGGGCGCTGGACCGCCGCGCGCTGGTGATCCTCGTGGCCGCCCCCGTGCTGCTCACGCTGCTGGAGTACGTGGGGCTGCCCTGGCACTACACGCGGGCCCTGGAGCGCCAGGGCCGGCCCGACCAGCGCATGTCGCAGGCGGCCGACCGCTCGCCGGCGCTGGCCGAGTGGGTGGGCCCGCTGACGGCGGTGGAGCCCGCGGCGCTGCGGCCCTTCGTCTGGTGGGGTCTGGCCACGCTGGTGACCCTGGTGATCCTGCCCCTGCTGATCGCCAGGCTGGGGGCGGGGCTCGGGCCCCGGGAGATCGGCCTGAAAGTGCGCGGCACGCTGCGCGAGGCGCCGCTCTACCTGCTGATGTACGCCCTGTTCCTGCCGGTGGTCTGGTGGGTCTCGCGGAGCCCCCACTTCCAGCAGACCTACCCCTTCTACCGGCCCCGCGGCGCGCTCGGATGGGACTTCGTCCTGTTCCAGGCGATCTACGCCTCGCAGTTCCTGGGGGTGGAGCTGTTCTTCCGCGGGTTCCTGGTGCTGGGGCTCAAGCGTGCGCTCGGGCTGGCCAGCGTGCTGGTGATGCTCGCGCCGTACTGCATGATCCACTACTACAAGCCGATGCCCGAGGCGCTGGGGTCGATCGGCGCGGGGCTCGTGCTGGGCCTGCTCGCCTGGCGCAGCGGGACCGTGATCTACGGCTGGTTCCTGCACTACGCCGTGGCGCTCTCGATGGACCTGCTCTCCCTGTCGCAGTCGGGCCGGCTCTGACGGCAGAGCTCCCGGGGGCTGGACCCGGGGGAGGCCCGGGCGCCCTCGAGCCGGGCGCACCGCTCGCGCGCAGGGGCAGCGACTGAGGGCACCGCCGCCCGGGTGAGCGGGTTGACCCCCCATCGGGGGATCGGTAGGGTGGACGGGCTCCCGTCCGCTCCCGGTCCCCAGGGATCCCGCCCATGCGCATCCGCCTGCTCGCCGCGGCCTCCACGGCCGCCCTCCTGGCCGGCCTGTCGGCCGCGTCCGCCCACGCCGACGTCCTCAAGACCCGCGACGGTCGCTGGTTCCCCAAGGGCGTGCCCCTGGACGCCAACGGCGTGCCGGGGCCCCAGCTGATGGAGGACCACCGGACCAAGAAGATCGAACCCCTCTCCTACGACTCCGTGAAGATCGGCGGGGTGGACGTGCCCCCGGGCGCGGTGGCCGAGGTGTACGTCTACGACGCCGAGCAGAACCAGGCCTTCCAGGAGGGCGAGCGCAACGCCGAGGGCGGCCTGTTCCAGGAGGCCGCGGCCTCGTTCGCCACGGCGGCGGAGGAGCTCAAGGGCAACGGGCGCATGCTGGCGCTCTACAAGCAGGCGCTGACCCTGGCCTTCGCGGGCGACGCCGACGCCATGGTCGCGGCCATCGACGTGCTCGTGGCCGAGTTCCCCAAGACCTACTTCCTCGCCGACGTCCAGATGCGCAAGGCCCGGGTGATGAAGGCCCAGGGGAAGGTGCAGGAGGCCGTGGCCGCCTGCGACAAGGTGGCCGGGGCCCCGGGCATGAACCGCCGCGCCGTGCACGACGCCGAGCTGCTCAAGATCTTCCTGACCCAGTACGTGGAGGCCGGCCGCGACACCGACCGCTGGGCGAAGGCGGAAGCCGCCTACCGCGACCGGCTGGCCCAGATCGAGCGGGAGACGGCCCGGGCCGACGTGGAGGACGTGCGCATGCGCGCGCTCGTCGGGGTGGGCCGCTGCCTGGTCTACCAGTCGAAGTTCGCCGACGCGCGCGCGCAGCTCCAGCAGGTGGCCGACGCCCCCCTCGGCGCCGCCGACGTCGAGGTGCGCGCGGCGGCCTACGCGGGTTTGGGCGACGTGGTCATCAACGACGCCAGCGAAGTCCAAGCCAAGCTGGCCGGCGACAAGTCGCTCAAGGACCGCTACGCCGCGCTGCTCGACGAGGCCCTGCGCCACTACCTGCGCGTGACCGAGCTCTACGGCCGCGACGCGGCGCCGGGCGACCTGCTCTGGTCGCGCTGGCAGGTCGCGCGCATCCTGGTGCGCGTGTTCACCCTCTCGGGGGACACCGACTGCGAGACGGCCGGCCGGGCCCTGGCCTACTTCACGCAGGCCCGCGACATGGCCGACGGCCCCGAGCGCAACTCCATCAACAAGGAGGGCGGCGAGTTCAGGAAGCGCCGGGACGCGGCCTGCGAGAAGAAGGACAAGCCGAAGTAGGCCCGGCGGGCCCGTGACGCTGGCGCGCGCCCTCAACCGGCCCGGTCCCTGGGGTCGGGCTTGGCGCGCGGCCTACGAGGCGGGGTACGGCGCGCTGCGAGCGATCGTGCTGCTGCTGTTCCGGCCGCTGTTCGGCGTGCGACGGGTCGGGCCCGAGCCCCGCTGGCCGGTGGGCGGCTTCGTGCTCTGCGCCAACCACACGAGCTACCTGGACCCCGCCTTCCTCCAGCTCGTCGTGCCCCGTCGGGTCACGTTCGTGATGACGAACGACTTCTACGCGCGTCCGCTCGCGCGCTGGTTCTTCGTGCTGGTGGGCGCCATCCCCATGGGGCCGGGGCGCATGGCGCACCGGGCGCTGCGGCGTGCGGCGGCGCTGGCGCGCCGCGGTCACGCCGTCGCCCTGTTCCCGGAGGGCCGGCTCAGCCGGGACGGGGCTCCCGGTGATCCGCAGCGGGGGGTGGGGTACCTCGCCCGCCGGTCGCGCTCCCCCATCCTGCCGGCGGCGGTCGCCGGGGCGTTCCAGGTCTGGCCCCGGGGAGCCCGCTGGTTCCGGCGCAGCGACGTTCGCATCCTGTTCGGTGAGCGCCTGGGGTGGGGCCCCGACCTTCCGGCGCCCAGCGGGGACCTGCGCCACGCCGAACGGGTGTTCGCCGGACGCGTCATGGACCGCATCCGCTCGCTGGGAGCGATCCTCGGCCTGCCGGGATGCCGACCGGCGCCCGCGACATCCGGTGTCGATCCGGCTGGACGTGGGCGTTGAGCCGGCGTGCCCGGGCCGCCGATAGGGGTCGCGCTGGCCGCACCCCCCGTCCGCCTCCGCGGAGGGAGGGAGCGGCAGCCGCCCCGGACCCGCCATGGCCAACGACGCCCACCTCGGCCGCCTCCTGCTCGGACGCTATCGCGCCCTCAAGCTCCTGGGCAGCGGCGCCCACGGGCGCGTCTACGCGGCCGAGGATCTCGGTCGGGGCGGCGAGCGCGTCGCGCTCAAGATCGTGGAAGGCCTGGTGGGTGCAGGGCACGACGAGCCGGGGCAGGAGGCGCTGCGGACCTTGCGCCATCCCTGCTGGGCCGACGTGCTCGACGCCGGCCGCTTCGCGGAGTACGACTGGTTCCAGGTGACGCGCCTGGTGGACGGGCCGAGCCTGGAGCACCTCGTCGGCGCCCAGCCGGCCTCCGCCGTCGCCCGCTTCCTCGAGGACGGCGCGCGGGTGCTGCGCGCGCTCCACGCGCGCGGGCTGATCCACTACGACGTGACGCCGGGGAACTGGCTGGTCGAGGGGCCGCCCGGGGCGCCCCGCTTCGTGCTCACCGACGGGGGCCTTGCGCACGCAGGACCGGTGCAGGGCTTCGCGCGCGGCACGCCGCTCTACATGGCCCCCGAGGTCACCGAGGATCGGGGGCACGATCAGCGCGTGGACCTCTACTCGCTGGGCCTGGTCGCCTACCGTCTGGCGACGGGGGTGGAGCCCCTCACGGGGATGGCGGGCGACGTGCTCGGGCGCCGGCGGCGGGAACCCGCCCCCCGCGCCCGCGACGTGCGCCCCGACCTGCCGCCCGCGCTGGACGAGCTGATCACGGGGCTGCTCGCCCCCGACCCGTCGGCCCGCATCCCGGACGCGCAGGCGCTGCTGGAGCGCCTGCGGGCTCTCGATCCTCGTCTGCCCCTCGTCCGCCCCGACGAGGCGGCCGCCTGGACCTCGGGCGGGCCGCTCGTGGGGCGCGGGCCGGTTCGGGAGCGCCTCACGCGGGCGTTGGAAGGCCTGGCCTCGACCGGGGGCGGAGGGCCTCGGCCTGCGGCCGGGGCGCGCACGCGCGAGCCGGTGTTGTTGCTCGCCGGGCCGGAGGGCAGCGGGGGCACCCGCCTCGTCCGGGAGCTCGTCTGTCAGGCGCGGCGCGAGGAGCTGCCGGTGCTGCTGCTGGCGGGCCGGGACGGCGCGCCGGAGCGGGAGCACCCGCTGGCCCGCCTGACCGAGGGGCTGCGCGAGCTGGCGCGCGCGGCGGGGTCGGCGACGCCGCCGGGGGCCCCGGAGGCCTCCGCGCCCGTGGCGCCGGCCCCGCACGACGACGGCCGCGCGATCGAGCTCGTGCTGTCGCTCCTGGACGAGGCCGCGGCGCGAGCGCCCGTCGTGTTGGCCGTCGAGGACTTCGGCGATCTGCCGCCCCTGGCCCAGGAGGCCGTCAGCGTCCTGTCGCGGCACCATCTGGGCCGCGTCGAGCGCTCGACGGGCGCCCTGATCCCGCCCGTGCTCCTGGTGGTGGACGTCGGGCGCGCCGACGTGCTGCGTCTGGTCAACCCTGACGCGGCGGATCCCGAGCGAGCCGTCCTGCGCCTGGGCCCCCTGTCTCCCGACGAGGTGGCCGAGCTGGCCCGCGAGCGGTTCCCCGCGCTGAGCGTGGCGCCTGAGGACGCCGCGGTCTTGGCGCGCGTGTCGGACGGGCAGCCGGCGCGCGTGGTCGAGCTCCTGGCCGAGGCGTTCCAGCGCGGCGATCTCGCGGCGCACGCGGCAGGCTGGACGTGGAACGCCTCCCTGCTGGCCACGTACCCGGCGGCCCATCGCCTCCCGCCCGCCTTGCGCGAGGCCTTGCAGGCGCAACCTGCGCACGCGCGGGCGTTCCTGGCGCACCTCGCGCTGCTCGAAGGCGAGCTGACGCGCGAGGCCGCGGTGTCCCTCTGGGCGGAGCTGGCGCCCGAGGGAGCGGCGCTCCCGAGCCAACCGCTGCTGGCGGTTCGGCAGCAGGGCACGACGGAGCGGCTGACGCTCGCCTCGCAGCCGTTGCGTCGCCTGCTCTGCGACGAGCTGACGCCGGAGGCGCGCCGGGCAAGCGGTGCGCGCCTGCTGCGCCACCTGCTCTCCCGCCCGGACCCCAGCACGGCCGCGGACGCGGCCGCGCTGCTGCTGGAGGCGGGCCGTGCCTCCGAGGCGTTGTGCTGGCTGCACGGGCAGCGGCTGAAGCTCAGCGCTCCGCAGCGGCTTGCGGTGCAACCGACGGTACGTGCGCTGTTGGCTCAAGCTCGAGGTCTGTTGGTCGATCCGGTGGAGCGTCGACGGCTCGCCGAGCTCCTGGATCGCGGTGCGGACGCTCTGGCCGTTGCACGCGATCTGGCTGTCGCGCTTCCGTTGGACGGGCGCGACCTGGACGTGGTGCTCCGCGTCGCGCGGGTGCTGGAGGAGGGGCAGGACTTCCCGGCCGCGCGGGGTCTGGCGCAGCGGCACGCCGCGATCGCCACCGACGACGTTCCGGCGCGCGCCGAGTTGCACGTGACGCAAGCGCGCATCGCCTTCAGCCAGCGCCAGCCCTCCGACGCACGCACCGCGCTGCTCGCCGCCAAGCGCCTGATCAAGTCCCTGGGTCGCGCGAAGCGCGAGCACCCGCGCCTGCTCGCCCAGTACTTGAAGATGGCTGCTGGGGCACACTTCGATCGGCAGGCGCACACCCCCGCACTGCGCCGCCTGGCAATTGCGCGTCGCCTAGCCTTTGCTCAGCGTTCTGCCGAGTCCTACTCGGAGATTCTGAACAACATCGCCATTGTCTCCTCAGAGGCTGGTCAGCGAACGCGCGCCCTGAACATCTTCGAGCGCGCTTGGCGCATTCGTCGCACGCTCGGTGATGTCGCCGGAGCGATCAAGATCCAGTTCAATCTCGCACGCCTCTACCTCACAGCGGGGAATCCGCGCAAGGCTGCCACACGCCTGCAGGCCGCCGCCGCTGCCGCGTCCCGTCACAGTCTCGTTCCTCTACTACTTGAGTGCCTTCGCGAGCTGGCCGCAACACTTGACATGCAGCACAGCACCACACCAGCGCAGGAGTGCCTGGTGCGGGCACTGCGCACGGCGGAGCGGGCAGGCGATAGGACGCGCCAACTGCGCATTGCCCAGGATCTCCTTCCGATTGCAGTTGCAGCAGGCGAAGGCGCGGCGGCCGTTGCCGCGATCCGGGCGCTCGCACACGGAGCGAGGCGCCGGGCGGGGCCCGCGGCTCGACTCTCCTACCACGTCGCCATGGCAACTTCGGCCCTATTGCTCGGCCTTCCACAGGCAGCGCGCCTCTCCCTCCAAAGGGCAGCCCGCCACATCGGCAAGAGCTCT
>CAZPOZ010000089.1:0-9068 GCA_964588235.1 uncultured Planctomycetales bacterium | reverse complement strand
GAGTCACAGAACGCCACCAACGCGCAGATGAAGATGTTCCTCACGCGCCTGGGCATGGGCTCGAAGACCGTGGTCACCGGCGACGTCACCCAGGTGGACCTGCCCGAGGGCGTGGTCTCGGGCCTGACGCACGCGGTGGGCCTGCTCGGCGGCGTGCCCGGGATCGAGGTCGTGCGATTCGTCCCCCAGGACATCCTGCGCCACCCCCTCGTGCAGCGCATCGTGGACGCCTACGACGCCCCGCCCGAGCGCCGCCCGTCGGGCCTGCCCCCGGCCGAGGTCGAGCCGCGTGGCCCCTAGGCCGCACGGGGGGAGGGAGCCGCGCGGGGCGGGGGGGCCGCCCGTGCGCACCTGGGCCTGGCTCGAGGCGCGCACGGCCTGCCCGCCGGAGCTCAAGCGCCGGCTCCGGCTCGCCCTCGGCCGGATCGCCCGCCGGGCGGCCCGCTCGGCCCGGCGCCCCGTGGCCCTCAGCGTGGCCCTGCTGGGCGATCGGGAGGCCCGGCGGCTCAACCGCGAGCGGCTGGCCCACGACCACGTCCCCGACGTGCTGGCCTTCGCGCTCGAGGACGGGCCCGCCGGGCTGCGGGGCGACCTGGCGCTCTCGCTCGGGGTGGCCCGGCGGGAGGCCGCGCGCCGCGGGCATCCGGCGTACGATGAGCTGATCCTGTACGCCGTGCACGGAACCCTGCATCTCCTGGGGCACGACGACCTGCGGCCCGAGGCGCGCGCGCGCATGCGCGCGGCCGAGCGCCGCTGGCTCGGGGCCCTGGGGCTCGGCGACGTGTACGGGGCCGGCCCCCCCCCGAGGCGGAGACGAGCGCGATGAACGCCAGCGACGACCGGACCGTGAAGCGCATCCTCGAGCGGGGCGTGGCCAGCCAGGCGCAGATCGACGAGGCGCAGGCCATCCGCGACAAGATGGTCGAGCTGGGGCTCAAGCCGCGCCCCCTGACCGAGATCCTGTTCGAGAAGGGCATCCTCGAGCTCGAGACCGTGGAGGAGCTGCGTCGCGAGGAGCGGCGCCACGAGGGCCAGGAGCAGATCGCGGGCTACCGCCTGCTCGAGCTGCTCGGGGAGGGCGCCATGGGCGCCGTCTACAAGGCCCGCCAGCTCTCGCTGGACCGCGACGTGGCCATCAAGGTGCTCTCCCCCGACCTGGCGCGCGACGAGGCCTTCGTCCGCCGCTTCCTGGCCGAGGCCAAGGCCGTGGCCCGCGTGAACCACACGAACCTGATCAGCGGCATCGACGTCGGCGACGCCGACGGCCTGAAGTACCTCGTCATGGAGTACGCGGACGGCAACACGGTGGCCTCGCTGCTGCGCCGCGGAGGCGCGCTGGACGAGGAGCGCGCGCTGGTGATCGCCCTGCAGGTGGCCCGCGCCCTGGAGCACGCCCACCGGGCCGGCCTCGTGCACCGGGACGTGAAGCCCGACAACGTCATCGTCACCCGCGACGGGGTCGCCAAGCTGTGCGACCTGGGGCTGGCCCGCCTGGAGGGCGCCTCGGAGTCGGTCACGCGCATGGGCACGCCGGCCTACATCAGCCCCGAGCAGGCCCGCGGCGACGCGCACGTGGACGCGCGCAGCGACCTCTACAGCCTGGGCGCGACCCTGTTCCACATGCTCGTCGGCCGTCCGCCCTACGAAGGGGTCTCGGGGCCCCAGGTGCTGGCCAAGCACCTGACCGAGCCCGTGCCCTCCCTGCTGGCCTCGGGCGCCGATGTGAGCCCGCGCACGGAAGAGCTCGTCCGCCGCCTGCTGGCCAAGGTGCCCACGGAGCGCTTCGCCACCGCCGGCGAGCTGGTGCAGGCGCTGGACGCGCAGGTGCGCGCGCTCCAGGGCGCCCGCGGGGCGCAGGTGGCGGCCCCGGCGATGGCGGCGCCCGCCCCGCTCAAGTCGCCCCCCCCGGCCGCCCCGGCGCGGGCGCCGGCCGGCGCGCCCGTGCCCCGGCGCCGCCGCTGAGGCCGCCATGGGCGCGCTGCTCCGGGCCGGGTTGGGCCTGGCGCCGACCGCGGCGCTGACGCTGCTCCTCACCCTGGGGCCCGTGCGCCCGACCGCAGGCTCGCCGGCGCGCGTGCCGGGCGGCCCCGCCCCGGAGGCGGGCACCGACTTCCACCCGCTGCCCGCCTTCGGCGGGCGCCTGGCGCTGCACCTGAAGTCGCCGCGCGCCGACGCCAGCGCGCGGCTGATGGCGGTGGAGGCGGGCCTCTCCTGGCTGGCGGCCCACCAGGCCCCGGACGGCTCCTGGCCGCCCCACGCGCTCGGGTGGTGCCGCGGCACGCAGGGGCAGGCGGCCCCGGAGGGCGCCGGGAAGCCCAACTACACGGTGGGCGTCTCCGGGGCCGCGCTGCTCGCCTTCCTGGGCGCCGGGGTCGGGCCGGCCTCCGACTCGCCCCACGCCGAGGCCGTGCGGCGCGGGCTCGCCTGGCTGGTCTCCGTGCAGCAGCCCACCGGCTGCCTGGGCGCCCCCGAGACGGCGCACTTCCTCTACAACCACGCCTACGCCCTGCTCGCGCTGGGCGAGGCCTACGCGCTCACCGGCCTGTCCAGCCTGCGCGGCCCGGTGCGGCGCGCGCTGGCCTTCGCCCACGACGCCCGCAACCCGACGGCGGGCTGGCGCTACGGCATCCGCCCCGGCGACAGCGACACGTCGCTGACGAACACCCTGGCCGGCGCGCTGGTCCTGGCCCGGCGCATCGGCCAGGGGGCCGTCGAGCAGGGAGCGCTCGAGCCCGTGGAGCCCGAAGCGGAGGCCGTGAAAGGCGTCCACGTCTGGCTCGGGAGCATGCTCGACGCCGAGCGGGGGCGCCTGGGCTACGTGTTCGCCGGCTCGGGCTCCGCGCGGGTGCAGGAGGTGGTGGACGACTACGACGCCGATCGCGTCGCGCCGCTCGAGGCGGGCGCGCTGGTCGTGCGGCGCCTGCTCCCCTGGCCCACGAGCGCGCTGGACGCCGCCTTCGAGGCCAAGGCGGCGGCCCGCCTGGCCGAGCGGCGCCCGGAGGGCTGGAGGAAGGGCGGCGGCACCGACTGCATCCACTACCTCTACGGGACCTGGGCCACGAGCCTGCTGGGCGGCGCCTCGGAGAGCGCCTGGCAGGATGCCCTGCTGAAGGCCCTGCTGCCGGCGCAGCGCTCCGACGGCGACGTCTGCGACGTGAAGGGCTCCTGGGATCCCCTGGACGCCTGGGCCCTGGACGGAGGACGCCTCTACGCCACGGCCTTCAACGTGCTGGCCCTGCTGGGGCACCTGCGCCACGCGCCGATCTCGTCCGAGGGGCTGGCGGCGGCCCTGGCCTCGCGCAGCCTGCCGGCGGCCCAGGAAGCGTGGGCCTGGCGCATGCTGCGAGCCGCCCCCGCCGACCCGGGGGAGCGCGCGCTGCTGGAAGCGCTGGCCCATCCGTCGCGCGAGGTGCGGGTGGCCGTGGCGCCCGCGGCGGCCGCCGCCCCCCCCGCACCCGCCCTGGACCGGGCGCTGGCCGCCCTCGTGGCCGACGCCGAGCCGGCGGTGCGCCGCGCGGCCTGCCGGGCGCTGGCCGCCCACCCGGCGGCCGCCGCGCGCCTCTCCGAGGCGCTCACGGCCCGGCTCGCCGACGCCGACGAGGGCGTGATCGCCGAGGCGGCGGCGGCGTTGGGGTCCGCCGGGCCGGCGGTCGAACGGGCCCGGGAGCGCCTGGGGGCGCTGGTCGCGCATCCCTCGGCCCCCGTGGCCGCCGGCGCGTTGGTGGGGCTGTGGCCGTCCACGCCCGAGCGGCTCCCGCTGGCCCCGCGCCTGCGGGGGCTGCTGGAGGGGGGCGACCCGGCGCTCCACGGGGTCCTGTTGGGCCTGCTCGCCCCCGGCGACCTCGGGCCCCTGGCGCTGACGCCGGCGGTGCTGGGCCGGCTCGCCTCGCCCGATCCGGCCACCGTGCTGGCCGCCGCGCGCTTGCTCCGCGAGGACCCGCGGCACGCCGGCGCGGCGCTGGCGGCCCTGTCCGCGCCCCTGGCCGGCGACGACCCCCGCCTGTGCGTGGCGACCCTGGACCTGCTCGAACGCTGGCCCGTCGTGGCCGGGCTGCCCTACGAGGCCGCGGCGCGCCACGCGCTGGACGGGCCTTCGGGGCTGCGCCGACGCGCGCTGGCCGTGCTCGTGCGCGCGCCCACGGGGTCCCCGCTGCTGCTGGCGGCCCTGTACGCCGCCGCCGGGGCCCGCAGCGTCGAGGCCGAGGCCGCCCTGGCCTCGCTCTCCACGGGGCCGGAGGAGCGCGCACGGCTGCTCGCCGACGCCCTGGCGCGGCCCGAGCGCGGGGCCCGCGAGGGCGCCCTGGCCGGCCTGCGGCGCCTGGGCCCCGCGGCGGTCGACCCCCTCCGGGGCCTGCTCCGGGACGGGAGCCCCGCGGGCCCTGAGGTGCGCCTGGGGGCCCTGGAGGCGCTGGCGAGCCTGGGGCCCCTGGCCTCGGGCGCGCTGCCCGAGCTGCGCAACCTGCTCGAGTTCCCCGCGCCCGAGGCGCAGCGCCTGGCGGCGCTGCGGGCGCTGGGGGCCCCGGGCATCCCCGGCCTGCCGCTGCTCGATCAGGTCGTGCGCCTGGTGGCGGCGGGCACCGCCGTCGAGGCGCTGGAGGCCGCGGGCACCCTCGTGCGGCTGGCGGGCGAGGGAGGCGCGGCCGCCGAGCGCCTGGAAGGGCTCTTGCGCGCGCTGTGGCCGCCTCCCGCCCCGGCGGATCCGGCGGCCAAGCCGGCGCCGCCCGCGCCGACCCCACCCACGCCCGAGACCCCGTCCAAG
The DNA here is from genome assembly GCA_964588235.1 of uncultured Planctomycetales bacterium. GTDB lineage: Bacteria > Planctomycetota > PLA2 > PLA2 > JAEUHO01 > CAZPOZ01. Next base: position 4,309 of record CAZPOZ010000089.1, on the reverse strand, counting down.
CGCGCGCTGCTCCGCCTGGCCGGCGTGCCGGCGGCGGCGCGGGCCGTGGGTCCCACGCTCGTGGGCCTGCTGGGCCATCCGGAGGCCGCCGTGGCGTCGGCCGCCGTCGAGGCGCTGAGCTCGCTCTCGGGCGACGTGGTCCCGCTGCTGCGGCCCGTGCTCGACCCCAAGCGCGAGGGCGCGGCGGGCAAGGACGGCCGGGGCTGGACGCCGGCGCTGGCCCTGCGTCGGCCGGCCCTGAGCGTGCTCGAGCGCGTGGGGCGCCCTGCGGTCGAGGCCCTGCCGTGGATCGTGGCGCTGCTCTCCGGCCCCCTGGCCGAGGCCGCGGCCGACGCGCTGGTCCCGCAGGGCAAGCCCGCGGTGGCCGCGCTGGCCAAGTCGCTGGGCAGCCCCGACCCGGCGCTGCGGCGCCTGTCGGCGCGGGCATTGGGGCGCATCGGGCCCGAGGCGTCGGGGGCCGTCGCGGCCCTGCGCCGCCTGCTGAAGGACGCCGACTCCAGCGTGCGCCTGGAGGCGGAGGAGGCGCTCCGGCAGATCGCTCGGAAGTAGCGGGGCCTGCTCAGGCCTGCGCGGCCGCCGGCTTCCACTGGCGCTTGACCGGCTTCTCCACCAGCCCGCGGGACAGGTACTTGGCCGCCACCCGCACGCGCCGGACCTTGCCGCCCACCACGGCCCGCACCTTCTGCACGTTGGCCTTGAAGGTCCGGTTCGTGGCCGAGGTGATCTTCTTGCCCACGCCGCCCTTGGCCTTGGCCAAGCCGCGCTTGGTGAACTGACGGCCGGCGACCGTCTTCTTCCCGCTGATCTGGCAGACGCGCGACATGGCGGACTCCGGGGCGAAGCGCGACAGGGTAGGCGGCCTGTGGGACGACGCCAACGCCTGCCCGGACCCCGTCCCCGAGCGGGTACCGTCCAAGCAGGGTTTACAATCGGGCTCGGCATGTCAGATCGGCTTTCCACGGACCTCCCCCCCGCGCCCGCCCGGGAGGCCCTGCTGGCCGACCTCAACCCGGCCCAGCGGGAGGCCGTGACCCACCCCGGCGGGCCGCTGCTGATCGTGGCCGGGGCCGGGTCGGGCAAGACGCGGGTGCTCACGCGGCGGGCCGGCTGGCTGGTGGCCGGCGGGCTGCCCGGCCCGTCGCTGCTCTGCATCACCTTCACGAACAAGGCCGCCACGGTGCTGCGCGAGCGCTTGGCCGGGATGCCGGGCGGCGGCGGCATCTGGGCCGGCACCTTCCACGGCTTCTGCGCCTGGCTGCTGCGCCGGCACGGGGCCCGGATCGGGCTGGACGAGCGCTTCACGATCGCCGACCGCGACGACCAGCTGCGTCTGCTCAAGGGCCTGCTCGAGGAGCAGGGCGGCGCGGTCGGCCGGCTGCGACCCGCCGAGGTGCTGGCCCTGATCTCGCGGCGCAAGAACGGCGACCCGGGCCCCCCGGGCGCGCTCGGCCCCGCCGACGCCGAGCGGCTCTCCGGGCTCGCCTCCGCCTACGCGGCGCGGCTCCGGGCCGCCAGCCTGCTCGACTTCGACGACCTGCTGCTCGAGGCCCGGCGGCTGCTGGTCGAGGCGCCCGACGCGCGGGCCGCGGTGGAGCGCCGCTTCGCCCACGTGCTGGTGGACGAGTACCAGGACACGAACCGGGTGCAGCGCGACCTGCTGCTGCACCTGCTGGGCCCGGCGCGCAACCTGACCGTCGTGGGCGACCCCGACCAGAGCATCTACCGCTGGCGGGGCGCGACGGTGAGCAACATCCTGCGGTTCGCCGACGACCTGCCCGGGGCGAAGGTCGTCGTCCTCGAGCGCAACTACCGCACCACCGCGCGCCTGCTGGCGGCCGCCGAGGGCGTGATCGGCCGCAACCGGGAGCGCTACGACAAGCGCCTCGTCGCCGACCGCCCGCCCGGGGAGCGGGTGCAGGTGATCCGCTGCGCCGACGCCGCCGACGAGGCCGGCGTGGTGGCCGAGGCCGTCGACCGCTGGCGCGCCGCCGGCGGCGCGCTCGGCGGCGTGGCCGTGATCTACCGCGTGAACGCGCTCTCCCGCGCCGTGGAGCTCGCCCTGGGCGCGCGCCGGCTGCCCTACCGCGTGGTGGCCGGCGTCGAGTTCTTCCAGCGTCAGGAGGTGAAGGACGTGCTCGCCTATGCGCGGCTCCTGGAGAACCCGCGCGACCTGGCCGCCTTCCAGCGCATCGCCAACGTGCCCCGCCGCGGCGTGGGCGAGACGAGCCTCTCGCGGCTGCTGCCGCGCCTGGCGGAGGCGGGGCAGCCCTTCGAGCAGCTGCTCGCGACCGAGCTGCCGGGCGTGCCGCGCAAGGCGCAGGCCGCGCTCCGCGGCCTGGGGCAGACCCTGGCCCGGCTCCGGGCCCTGCCGCGGGCCCCCGTGGCGCCGCTGCTCGAGGAGCTGCTCCAGGCCACCGGGTACCGCGCCTGGCTGGAGGAGGCCGGCGGCGACCCCGACGGCGCGCGGCGCGAGAACGTGGCCGAGCTGCTCGGCGCGGCCCACGAGCACGACCGCGCGCGGCGCGGCGAGGGGCTCGGCGCGTTCCTCGAGCAGGCGGGGCTGGTCTCCGACCAGGACGGCCTGGTCCCCGGGGAGGAGCGCGTGCACCTGCTCTCCGCGCACGCGGCCAAGGGCCTGGAGTTCCCCTGCGTGATCGTCGTGGGGGCCGAGCAGGGCTACTTCCCGCACGCCCGCAGCGTCGTCGAGGACGGCGGGCTGGAGGAGGAGCGCCGGCTGTTCTACGTCGCGCTCACGCGCGCGCAGGACCGCCTCCTGGTGACCCACGCCGCCTGGCGCTTCGTCGCGGCGGGCCTGGAGCCGCGGGCCCCGAGCCCCTTCCTGCGCGACATGCCCGCCGCCTCGGTGGAGGGGCGGGACCGCGCGGCGGGTCTCGGCCCCCGCGGGGGCCGGCCCGGCGGGGGCCCCGAGGTGGAGGAGGGGCTGCCGGGCCTGGAGCCGGTCCCCTTCGACCCCGGGGAGCGCGCCGGCGCCGCCCGCGAGGAGCCGGCCTTCCGCCGGGGGGGCGACCTCGAGCCCGGCGACCGCGTGCGCCATCCCTACTTCGGCGAGGGCCGCCTGGTGGGCTGCCGCGGCTCGGGGGAGGAGCGCCTGTTCACCGTGGACTTCGACGGCTGCGGCACGAAGACCATCGCCCAACGCTACGCCCGGCTGGAGCGCCTCCCATGAGCCCGGCCTTCGAGGGTCCGCACCTGCTGCTCGAGGGGGAGCCGGCCCCCATGCGCGTGCCCCTCTCCGAGCGCGCGCTGGTCATCGGCCGCAGCAGCGCCGCCGACGTGCAGCTGGCCGACCCGAGCCTGTCGGCGCGGCACTGCCGCGTGGAGCCCTCCGGCGAGGGCTGGAAGGCCGTGGACCTCGACAGCCGCAACGGCACCTTCGTCAACGACGTGCTCGTGAAGCAGCGGCAGCTGGCCGACGCCGACCGCCTGCGCCTGGGCCGCGCGCTGCTCGTCGCGCGCCTGCATCCGGCCGAGGAGGACCTGCTGGCCGAGGTGACCCTGCTGGCCTCGCGCATCCACCGGCGCCTGGGCAAGGAGGGGCTGCGCCTGGCCGCCGAGCGCTTCGCCGACGCCTCCGGGCGCCGGGGCGTCTCGGCCGTCGTGTCCGGGGCCGGCGAGCTGGAGGCCGCGCGGCGGCTCCAGGTGGTCCTCAAGGCCATGGTCGAAGAGCACCGTCCGGAGGCGATCTTCGAGATCATCCTCGACACGCTCGTCTCGCTCACGGGCGCCGAGCGGGGGTTCTGCATCCTGGAGCCCGGTGCGCTGCACGGCCCCTCGGACGAGGGGGCCGACACGCAGCCCGTGGAGGTGGAGCCGCGCATCGTGGCCGCCCGCAACCTGGACGGCGAGGCGGTCAAGGACGCGCTGGCCAAGGTGAGCCGCACGGTGCAGCTGCGCGCGCTGGAGGGCGGCGACCCGGTGATCGTCACCGACGCCAGCGTCGACGCGCGCTTCTCGGGCACCGCCAGCGTGGCGGCCCTCAAGCTGCGCTCGATCCTGGCCGTGCCCGTCGTCGGGCGCTCGGGCCCCCTGGGGACGATCTACCTCGACAACCGCTTCGAGCGCGGGGTCTTCCAGGAGCGGCAGCTGCCCATGCTGCGCCTGTACGCCGACCAGGCGGCGATCGCGCTGCGCAACGCCGCGCTGCACGAGCAGAACCAGCGCCGCCTGGAGGCCCTGCAGCGCGCCAAGGCCGAGGTGGACGAGCTCAACCGCATCCTCTCCGACCGCATGGCGCAGGCCTCGGCCGAGCTGCAGGAGGTGAAGGAGCACGTGCTGCGCGAGCGCTCCG
>CAZPOZ010000088.1:0-9087 GCA_964588235.1 uncultured Planctomycetales bacterium | reverse complement strand
GTTGCGGATGCGGCTGCCGCGCACGCCGACGCAGGCGCCGATGGGGTCCACCTTCGTGTCCAGGGACGCCACGGCCAGCTTGGTCTTGTAGCCGGCCTCGCGCTCGATGGCCTTGACCACGATCACGCCGTCGCCGATCTCGGGCACCTCGAGCTCGAAGAGCTTCTTGACGAAGTCCGGACGCGAGCGCGAGAGCACGATGCGCACCCGCTGCCCCAGCGGGCGGACCTCGAACAGGTAGGCCCGGATCCGGTCGCCGACCTTGAAGTTCTCGCCGCGGATCTGCTCCGAGCGCGGGACGATGCCCTCGACCCGGCCCATGTTCACGATCAGGTTGCCGCCCTCGATGCGCTGGATCGCGCCCGTGACGATCGTGTTCACGCGCCGGTTGTACTCGTCCAGGTTCTTGTCGCGCTCCGCCTCGCGGATGCGGCTGCTCATCACCTGGCGCGCCGTCTGGGCCGCGATGCGGCCGAAGTCCATCGTCTTGGGCTCGCCGTCCACGAGGCACTCGATGGCGCCCGAGCGGCGGTCCAGGCGCAGCTCGATCACGGCGTCCTCGCCGAAGCGCTTGCGGGCCGCCGTGCGCAGGCCCTCCTCGATCGCCGAGAAGACGACCTCCTTGTCGATGCCGCGGTCGCGGTGCACGACGTCGGCGAAGCGGATGATGTCGGAGGGGTCCATGCAGGCTCCTTGCGGGCGACCCGGCCCGGGAAGGGGGAGGAGGCCCCCGGGGAGCCTCGTCCGTGCGGTCGGTGTGACGGGGGATGTCGGGCTCCGGAGACGAAAAAGGCGGGCTGGGGGGCCCGCCTCAGACGAACGCTGGAGTCCGCCCCCGATTGTGCGCGAAGGGCCGAGGGGGGTCAAGCCGACGGGCCTCCCTTTCCTGCGGCCCGGCCGCCGCAGGGCCCCGTCGGCGGCTCTCGCGCGCCGCCCGCGTCAGCCCTTCGTTCGCACGCGGGCGGAGGCCCCGCGTTGTGGCGGGGGCCCGCGCGCCGTACGGTAGCCACCCCATGACGGCCGTCCTGCAGCTCGCCCTGGACCACCTCGACCTCCACCGGGCGCTCCGGGCGGCCGCCGAGGGCGTGCGCGGCGGCGCCCGGCTGCTCGAGGTCGGCACGCCGCTGCTCAAGGCCGAGGGCCTGGCCGCCGTGCGCGCGTTGCGGGCCGCGCACCCCTCCGTGCCCATCGTCTGCGACGGCAAGACGATGGACGCCGGGCGTCTGGAGATGGAGGCCGCGGCCAAGGCGGGGGCCACGGTCGCCACGGTGCTCGGCGTGGCCTCCGACGCCACCCTGCTCGAGTGCGTGGAGGCCGGGCGCAACGTGGGCGTGCATGTGCTCGTGGACCTCCTGGGCTGCCCCGACCCCGTGGAGCGCGCGCGCTTCGCCGCCTCGATCGGCGCCGACCTGGTCAACGTGCACTGCCCGATCGACGAGCAGGTGCGCGGCGGCGACCCGTTCGCGCTGCTCAAGGCCGTGCGCGCGGCCGTGACCGTGCGCGTGAGCGTGGCCGGGGGGATCACGGCCCGCACGGCCCCCCGCGCCGCCGCCGCCGGCGCCGACGTGGTCATCGTGGGCGGGGCGATCACGAAGGCGAAGGACGCCGAGGCCGCCACCCGCGAGCTCGTCGCGGCGCTGGAGACGGGCGTGGCCGGCGGGGGGGAGGTGGCCGAGCGCGCCTCCACGCTGGAGGCGATGCGGGTGCTGCTGCTGGAGGTGAGCACGCCCAACCTCAGCGACGCGCTGCACCGGGCCCCCTGCTGGAGCGGCCTGCGGGCGCTGCTGCCCGGGCGCCGGATCGCGGGCCCGGCGGTGACCGTGAAGACCCTGCCGGGCGACTGGGCCAAGCCCGTGGAGGCCATCGACGCCTGCCAGCCCGGGGACGTGCTGGTCGTGGACGCGGGGGGCGTGCCGCCGGCGGTCTGGGGCGAGCTGGCCACCCACTCGGCGCGGCAGAAGGGGCTCGCCGGCGTGCTCGTGCACGGGGCCGTGCGCGACACCCGCGACATCGCCGCGCTGGACCTGCCCGTGTTCGCCCGGGCGGTCTGCCCGAACGCGGGCGAGCCGAAGGGCTTCGGCGAGATCGGCCTGACGCTCCGGGTGGACGGCATCGAGTGCCGACCGGGAGACTGGGTCGTGGCCGACGACGACGGGGCGGTCGTGCTGCCCCGGGCCCGGGCGCTGGAGGCGGCCAACCGCGCCCAGTACTGCCTCGAGGCCGAGAACCGCATCCGGGCCGAGATCCACGCCGGGAGCACCCTGGCCCAGGTGGTGGACCTCTACAAGTGGGAGAAGCGCGTGCTCGCCGGTGGCGAGGCCGGGCCGCGGCCCTGACCCGGCGCGAGCCCGCCGTCCGCCCCGGCCCCGGGGGTGGGGCCAACGCGCGACGGGCGCCGCCGGGGGCCGTACGGTAGCCGCGTGCCCGCAGCCTCCGTCCCGATCGTCGTCAACGGCCTGCCGCGCGAGGTCCAGGGACCGGCGCCCACGGTGGCCAGCCTGCTCGGCGAGCTCGCCCTCGCCGGGCGGCGCGTGGCCGTGGAGGTCAACGGGCGGGTCGTGCCGCAGCCGGAGCACGCCACCTGCGCGCTGCGCGGCGGGGACCGCGTGGAGGTCGTCACCTTCGTCGGGGGCGGCGACCCCGCGTACGAGGACGCGCCCCTGGTGATCGGCTCGCGACGCTTCACCAGCCGCCTGCTCCTGGGCACCGGCAAGTACGGCAGCCTGGAGCAGACGCTCGCGGCCCTCGAGGTCAGCGGCACGCAGTGCGTGACCGTGGCCCTGCGGCGCGTGGACCTCGCCCGCCGGGACGGCCCGAACCTGCTCGACGCGCTCGCCGGCCGCTACACCCTGCTGCCCAACACGGCCGGCTGCTACACCGCCGAGGACGCCGTGCGCACGCTGCGGCTGGCGCGCGAGCTGGGCATCGCCGACCTGGTCAAGCTCGAGGTCCTGGCCGACCCGGAGACCCTGCTCCCCGACACGCAGCAGACCCTCGAGGCGCTCCACGTGCTGGTCGCCGAGGGGTTCACGGTGCTCGTCTACACGAACGACGACCCCGTGGTGGCCAAGCGCCTGGAGGAGGCCGGGGCCGCCGCGGTGATGCCGCTGGGCAGCGCGATCGGCACGGGCCTGGGCATCCTCAACCCGCTCAACATCGAGCTGATCGTGCAGCGCGCGCGCGTCCCGGTGATCGTGGACGCGGGCGTGGGCACGGCCAGCGACGTGGCCGTGGCCATGGAGCTGGGCGTGGACGGGGTGCTGCTGAACACCGGCATCGCCCGGGCCCGGGACCCCGTGCTGATGGCGGAGGCCATGCGCGACGCCTGCCTGGCCGGTCGCAAGGCCTTCCGCGCCGGGCGCATGCCCAAGGGCCGTCCGGCGCCGTCCTCGCCCACGGCGGGCGTCGTCACCGGCCCGCCCCCGGGCCCGCGATGAAGGAGGCCGTGCTCAAGACGCTGGTGGCGCTGCTGGTGCTGGGCGCGGCGCTCGTGGCGCTCGCGCCGCACCTGCCTTCGACCGCGGGCGCGGGGGCGCAGCCGGCGGGGCCGTCCTCCGGCCCTCCGGCCTGGACCCAGCGACAGCTGGACGCCTGGCTCACCTCGGGCTCCGCGGCGCTGATCACGCTGGCCATCGCCAAGGGCGCGCCGCTGCTGCTCGGCGTCGTGTTCCTGATCCAGGAGCTCCTGCGGGCCGACCGGCGCCGCGCACAGGCCGCGCTCGCCGGCGCCTTCGGGCCCTCGGCGCCCGCGACGGGCCCGGCGGCGCTGGCCGGGCCGCCCACGACCGTGGCCAGCGCCTCGCAGGCGCTGGGGCTGACGGTGCTGTTCGTGCTCGGCGTGCAGCTGGTGGCCGGGTCGCTGCTCCACGCGTTGGACGACGGCCGCGTCCCCACGGAGGCGCAGAAGGTCGAGCGCGGCATCGCCATCGCCTTCGTCTCGCTGATGCCGCTGGCGGCGCTCACCGTGCTGCGGCGGCGCCGCCTCTCCGGCGGCGCGCTGCCCTCGGCCGGCGCCGGGCTGGCCGAGGGGTTGCGCTACGCCTGCCTGGCCCTGCTGCTCGTGCTGCCCGTCTCCCTGGCCTGGGCCTGGAGCCTGTCGCTGAGCGGCGTGCCGCTCGAGGTCCAGAGCCTGGTGCAGAAGTTCGCCCAGCCCGACTCGCCCAGCCAACCCTGGCTGGTGGCCGTCTTCGGCGCGTTCGTGGCGCCCTTCACCGAGGAGTGCGTCTTCCGCGGCCTGCTCTACCCCGCGCTGCGGCGCGCCGTGCCGGGCGGGCCCTTCGGCGCGGCGGTGGTGGTCTCGGTGCTGTTCGCGGCGATCCACGGCAGCCTGCTCGCGTTCCTGCCCCTGTTCCTGCTGGCGATGGTCCTCTCGGGGGTCATGGAGCGCACGAACTCCCTGCTCGCCTGCGTCGTCGTGCACGCGGTGCACAACGCGACCTCGCTGGCCCCGATGCTGGCGCGCATGCTGGAGGGCGGCCCCGCATGAGCGCGCCCGGGCGCTGGCGGGAGGTGGGGGGGGCCTTCGTGGCGCCCGGGGCGAGCGTGACGGGGCGCGTGACCCTGGGGCCGCAGGTCAACGTCTGGTACGGCGTGACGATCCGGGGCGACGACGCGCCGATCGCGATCGGGGCGCGGACGAACGTGCAGGACGGCGCCGTGGTGCACGTCGATCCGGGCCGGCCGAACGTGATCGGGGCCGACGTGACGATCGGGCACGGGGCGATCTGCCACGGCGTCTTCATCGGCGACCGGGCCCTGATCGGGATGGGGGCCGTGCTGCTGGGGGGCTCGGTCGTGGGCGAGGGGGCCGTGATCGGGGCCGGGGCGCTCGTGAAGGAGAACGACGTCGTGCCGCCCTACACGCTGATGGTGGGGGTCCCGGCGCGCCCGGTGCGCAAGGTCGACCGGGAGGAGCGCGACCGCACCGCGCTCAGCCACGCCCAGGGCTACGTGGAGCGCGCGCGCGAGCACGCGGCGGGGGCCTGGGGCTGGCCCTGAGGGGCCGTGGCCGCCCGGGGGGACGGCGGCGCCGGGGGTCAGACCCACATGCCGGTGATGCGGGCCGAGAAGCAGACCCGGCCTTCGACCACGCCCTGCGCCTCGAAGATCGCGCGCCGGTCGCGCACCTCGATCTTGCGTCCGAGGATCAGCAGGGTCTGGCCCGGGAGGACCACCCAGCGGAACTTCACCTCGTCGATGCCGCCGAAGCCGAAGAACCGGCCCTCGTAGGCCTTGGCGTCGTAGACCTGCCAGGCGCAGTACGAGCACAGCTGCGCCGCCGCCTCCAGCATGAGCACGCCCGGCATCAGGGGCCGGCCGGGCACGTGGCCGCGGGCCCACCAGGGGTCCTCCGGCACCTCCAGCACGCCGGCCGCCTCTCCGGCCTCCAGGTCGAAGTGGCAGATGCGCGTCAGCATCTCCATCTCGAAGCGCTGGGGGTTGAAGCGCCGGATCGTCTCCAGGTCGGCGACCACCCGGTTCGGGTCGATCTTGGCGAGGTCCACGAGCATCTGCGGCATGGCGGGGTGGCCCGGCGGTGGGGGGAGGCGCGGGAGCATAGCGACGGCCCCCGGGGAGCGATAGGATCCGGGCGCCACGCGCCCCTGCCGGAGGCCCCCCCATGCGCCGCACCGCGCTCGCGCTGCTCCTGGGACCGCTCGGGCTGGCGGCCGGGTCCGTCGGGCAGGGGACGGCCTGCGCCGAGGAGCCCCCGAAGCCCCCGGAAGCGCGCGAGGCCACGGCCGAGGAGGCGGCGGCCGCCGTCGCCGACCTCGAGGCCGCGGCCAAGAGGAAGAAGGCCCCCGAAGCCCTCGCGCTGCTGGCGAAGGCGGAGGCGCTCCGGCACAAGGACCTCGAGAAGCCGCTCCAACGGCTGCTGCGCCACGCCGAGGCGGCCGTGGCGCTCAAGGCCGCCGAGCTGCTCGAGACGCGCTCGAGCCCCGAGGGGGCCAAGGGGCTGTGGGCCGCCTCCTGGGGGCAGGCCGTCAACGAGAAGCGGCCGGCCGTGCGGGCCAAGGCGCTACGGGCGTTGGGCGCGGCCGGCCTGGTCCTGGACAAGCGCCAGGGCGACGAGGTCGAGCGGCTCTGGCGCGCGATCCAGGGCAACCCCAACCGCACCCAGGCGACCCTGCTCGTGGACGTCGCCACGTACGTGGAGCGGGCGAAGGACAAGCGCTTCGCCCGCCAGCTCGCCGAGGCCCTGGACGAGCCCGTCGCCGGGGACGCCAACTCGCCCACGAACCCGCCTGCCTCCTGGTGGGAGGAGAAGTGGAACCTGTGGAACGAGAGCAAGGCGGCGGTGCACGCGGCGCTGCGCGCGCTGACGGGACAGGACTTCCGCACCACGGAGCAGGCCCGCGCCTGGATCGAGGAGCACGCCAAGGAGGGGTTCAGCTGGTGAGGGCCGCGGGCCCGGGGCGGGCGAGGGGTCCCGGCGCCTCGAGCGACGTGGATGCAGGGACGGCGCCCGTCGACGGCCTGCCTGCCTCGAGGGTTCGAGCCGGGCGGCCGCTCGGGCCTCCCCGTCCCTCCCGCCCCCCCCCGGAGCCGCCCGGACCCTCCGGACCCGGATGAGCCGCCCGCCCCCCCCTCCGCAAGGGGCCTCCCCTCCTCCCGCGGCCCCCGCGTCCGCGGAGGGGGAGGCTCGTGCCTGGGTCGAGGAGCACCTGGACGCCGTGTACCGCTACGCCCGCCGCCGCCTGCCCCACGCCGACGCCGAGGACGTCGTCGTCGAGAGCTTCCTGGCGCTGTTCGAGGCCCGCGCCGCGGGCCGCGGCCCCGACGAGCCGGCGGCCTACCTCTTCGGCGTCGCCCGTCGGCGCGTGGCCGACCGTCGGCGGCGCCTGGCCCTTCACCGCGAGCCCCTGCGGCTGCCCCCCGGCTGGGAGGGGTTCTGCACCCAGCCGCTGCCCCCGGAGGCGCTCGGGGACCGGGAGCTGGCCGGGCTGGTGACCGTCGCGCTCGGGTTGCTCGGCGCCGCGGAGCGGGCCCTGCTGCTCGCCCGGTACCGCGACGGGGTGCCGCTGGCCGCGATCGCCGAGCGCGAGGGCACGACCGCCAAGGCCGTGGAGATGCGCCTGTACCGCGCCCGCGAGGCGCTGCGGCGCCGCCTCCTCGAGGTGGGGGCGGAGCCGGATCCCGCCCCGCGCTCCACGGGGTCCGGGCCCACCGGCTCGCTCGCAGCCGCCGCGGAGGCCACGCGGCCGCAGGGGGCCGGTGCCGGGCCGGCCGGCTCCGCGGCCGCCGGGTCGGGGCCCGCGTCATGACCCGGCTCCCGCCCTCGCCTCCGCCCGAGCCCCTCCTTCCCTCCGCTGGAGGCCTTCCCTCCGCTGGAGGCGGCGAGCCCGGCCCCGACCCGGGCGACGCGCTGGCGCGCAACCTCGCGCGCCTCGTCGAGCCGGAGCCGCTGCCGACGCCGCCGGGGCTGGCGGAGCGGGTGCTGAACATGTGGAGCGGCGTGGTCGGTGCCGAGGCGCCCACGCCGGGTCCGGAGCGCAGGTCCCCCTGGTATAACCCTACCTCTTCCGCCGCCGGGGCCTCCCGGACCGCGGGAGGAGAAGGAGCGGCGATGGCCAAGCTGCAGGCGTGCCCCAAGTGCGGGGCCCAGTTCGACGTGACCGCGTTCGCGCGGGGACAGCAGTTCCGCTGCGGCGCCTGCGGCCACCTGCTCGTCGCGCACGCCGACGCGTCGGCGCCCCCGGCGGCCGCCGCGCCCACGGGCCGTGCCCCCGGGACCCGGCCCTCGACCCCCGCGCCGGCCACCGCTCCCACGGGCCGTGCTCCGGGCACGCGGCCGGCCGCGCCCGCCCCTGCGTCCGCCGCCCGCGGCGCTCCCGGCGCGACGGCCTCCCAGTCCTCGGCCGCCTCCTCCCGCAGCCCGCGGGGCCCGCAGTACCAGCCCGTCCAGCGCGCCGAGGCGCCTCCGGCGGCGCCCGCCCGCTCCCGCGCCTCGGGGCGCGAGGACGACGACGCCGAGGGCGGGCGGCACGGCCGCGCGCGGGGTGGGGCCCGGGGCGGTTCGCGCGACGGGGGCCGCAAGGGGCCGCCCGTGGCGCTGTTCGCGGGCCTGGGAGGCCTGGTCGTCGTGGGCGTCGTGCTCGCGGTGGCGCTCCGCGGCGGGGGCAAGGACCAGCCCTCGGGAGGGGGGGGCGGGACGGCCCCCGCGCCCGTGGCGCAGGCCCCCAAGCCCGAGGAGCCGCCGGCGGAGTCGCTCGCCGTCGTCAAGGCCGCCTGGCGCAAGGTGCAGGACGACGTGCCGCCCAAGGACGCCGCCTTCCGCGGCATCATGGACCGCCTCAAGCGCGTCGGCACCCCCGAGGCTCACGAGGTGCTCAAGGAGGTCTACGAGGTCTACGTCGAGACCCCCTTCGGCATGGAGAACGTCGAGGCCCGCAAGGCGCTGGGCTTCACGAAGTTCGACTTCGAGGTGCCCGAGGCGATCACCCAGACGAAGGGCTACGACTTCGTCACGGCGGTGGAGGAGGCGCGCAAGCGGCGCTGGCTCGACGACGAAGCGCTCGCGTTGGCCAACCAGGCGCGCAAGCAGTGCGAGGAGCACGCCAAGCGTCTCCTGGAAGACCGCGTCTACCGGGCCGGCGACAACATCTGGGCCAACATCCTCAAGGAGCCCCTGCTCAAGGACTACAACTTCAGCACCCGCTGGGTGGCGCCGCACATGATCTGCTACTCCAGCAAGGACCGCCTGAGCGAGCTCGAGCTGCTGCAGATCAAGGACAAGAAGGAGCGGCGCGAGAAGATCGAGGAGATGAAGAAGAAGCGGGCCCACTTCCAGCCCCTGCTGGACGAGAAGGCCGAGATCTACAGCCAGCTCTACAAGGAGTGGAACCGCCGCTTCCAGCAGGCGCTGGGCCTGAAGGACCTGGCCGACGAGTACGGCGGCCGGGCCGACTACCCCCAGGGGGTCAAGTCGTTCGCCGACGGCGCGCCGCTCGTCGTGTGGATCTTCGACACCCACGACGCCTTCAAGGACTACAACAAGAAGAAGGGCTGGAACATCCCCGACGGCGTGCGCGGCTACTTCCAGTGGAGCGACGCCTGGATCTACCTGTTCGACGAGGGCAACAAGGG
>CAZPOZ010000087.1:0-9120 GCA_964588235.1 uncultured Planctomycetales bacterium | reverse complement strand
TCCGCAAGAGAGGTCTCGCCCTCCGAAGGGCCCTACCCCTGACTTGGTGGCCATGGGCCTCAGCGGAGGTCCAGCTCGAGCACGGTCTCGTTGGCGCCGTCGGCCTCGACCGTGGCGTCCAGCTTCTGCGCCGGACCGGCCGTCGTGGTCGTGAAGGCCGCCATCACGGGTGCCGCGCCCACCTGGAAGCGGCCCGGCCCCAGGCCCGTGAGCACGAGCTCGGTCTCGCCGCCCCTCGAGGTCACCTGCCGCACGTAGCCCGGCGGGCCCTCGGTCCGCGCCCAGATCGACAGGCGCGGCGCCGTGACGCCCTCCTTCACCTTCACCTTGAGCCGGATCGACGAGCCCGCCGGCGGCGTGAGCTCGCCCAGGTCGGTCTCGGCGGGGCCCAGGACCACGCCCCGCATCAGGATCGGCGCGCCCTGCCCCAGGTCGAGCCACAGCGTGTAGGTCCCGGGCTCGTAGCCCGCGAAGCGCCACGCCCCGGCCTGACCCACGAGGCTCAGGTTCGCGCGCGGCTCGCCCGTCGGAGCGCCCTCGAACAGCAGCGCGCGCGGGCCCTCGCCCACGGGGTTGCGCTGCGGCGGCGGCGCCGCGCCGGCCAACGTGAAGCGCGCGGAGGCTCCCTGCACCAGCTTGAGGCGCGCCCCCTCGCGCGGACCCGTCGCCTCCAGGCGCCCGGCCACCGGGTCGGGGACGAGCAGGGGATGGCGGGCCACGAGGCGGACGGGCCGCGTGCCCGGCACGCGGATCTGGAAGGTGCCGTTGTTCCAGACGTGGCCGCGACCCACGCGCCCGCCCAGCATCGGCCCGCCGTCGTCCACGCCCTCGAGCCGCACCTCGGCCTGCTGCGCCTCGAAGCCCTCCGGCAGCTCGAGCGTGCCCTTCACGAAGCCCGAGCGGCTCAGGTCCAGCGACACGGCGGCGCTGGCGCCGGCGCCGCGCAGCTCCACGGGGTCGCTCGCCTCGCCCGTCGCCCGGTCCCGCACCCGGTAGCGGCCGGGCTTGAGCGGCTCGAAGCGCGAGATCGCCAGGCCCGGCGCCTGCTCGGTGCTGCCGTTGCCGTCGAGGCCGCCGCCCGTGCTGAACCCCCAGCGCTGGCCGCCCTCGTCCCAGCGCTCCAGCGAGACGGAGGACTGGCCGTCCGCCGGCAGCGCGACGCGCACCTCCAGGGCGCAGCCGCGCTCGAGCGCCACGGCGGCCTCGATCGGCCCCGCGCCCGCCGGGGCCTGGAGCGGCACCTGGGCCGGGGCGAAGCCGACCGCGTTGAGCCACAGCACCGGCGGGGTCGGCCCCGCGACCTCGGGCAGCGCCACGCGCAGCACCAGCAGGCCCTGGTCGGGATCCTCCGACAGCAGGGGCAGCGGCCCCATGCCCATCCCGACGTGGAACTGCCCCGGCAGCCCGGGCTCGCCGTCCAGCGTGACCTTGAGCCGGAGCTCGCGGTCGGCGGGCAGCCGCACCTCGAGGGAGCCGTCGCCGCGGGCGAGGTCCACCGAGCCGGCCGCCCGGCCGCCGTACTCCTCGCGTCGCGGGCCCACGAAGACCTCGACCAGGTGGGCGTAGCGCGGGCGCAGCGTCGCGCGACCCTCCGCGTCGGTGACGGCGTCGTCGGGGAGCGGGTTGTTGCCCTGGTTGCGGGCCCAGACGTGCTGGCCGGAGAGGGGCGTGCCGTCCTGCGCCAGCACGCGCACGTCGATCCGCCGGGCGGGCAGGAAGGTGGCCGGCAGGCCCTCGCTCTCGTTGGCCTTGGCGAAGAGCATGGCGAAGGCGCCGTCCGGGGCCACCGCGACGGCGTGGACGTAACCGTGGCTGAACCCGTCGCCCACGACCCGTCCGCCCTCGATGCGTCCGGTGGCGGGGCGCGTGGAGGGGACCGCGCCCGTGGAGGCCTCGAAGGTGAGCGGCGTGCCCTCGGGCGGCGCCGCGCCGCCTTCGGCCAGGGGCCAGGAGATCGTCTTGAGCCGGCGCAGGGGGATCGTTGCCTCGGCGTCTTCGGGCTTGAAGCGGGCCTCGGCCTCGCCGCCCCAGCCCGCCTGAAGGGGCTCGGGGAAGCCGGGCGCCGTGGCCGAGAGGCTGCCCCCGTCGCCGGGGGCGAGGCCCACCAGCCGCGTGCGCCCCTGGGCGTCGGTGGGCAGCAGCGGCTCGATCGGCTCCAGGGCGTCCACGCGGACGGAGTTGCGGCCCGTCTTGACGTGCTCGGTGACGCGCACCGTCGCGCCGACGACGGGCGTGCCCGCCTCCTGCTCGATCACGCGCACGACGAACTCGCGGGGCGGGCTCAGGGCGACCACGGCTTCGGCCGGCCCCTCGGCCTTCAGCCGCAGCTCCGCCAGGCCGCGCCCGTGCCCCGGCGCGCCGGCCGCCAGCCGGTAGGGCCCCAACGGCAGCGCCGTGAGGCGCGCACGACCCGAGGCGTCGGTGCGCAGGTCGGCGATCCGCCCGCCCTGGCCGAGGTCCCGCTGCGCGTCCACCAGCAGGCGGGCGCCGGCCACCGGAGCGCCGTCCCGCTCGACGCGCACGTCGAGGTCGCGCGCGGGCCCCAGCACGAGCACGCCCAGGTCGGTGGGTTGGGTCACGGGCGTGGGGGGCACCCAGAACGTGGCGCTGCCCGCCCGACCGTCGGTGGTGAAGGCGTGCACCAGGCCCGGCCCCGTCTCTCCGCTGGGCGGGCCCAAGGCCAGGCGGAACGCCCCCTGCCGGTCGGCGGTCGCGGTCACCTCGGGGTGGCCCGGCCCGCGCGCGCGCACCCGCGTGCCTGGCACCGGGCGGCGCCGCGCGTCCACCACCCGCCCCAGCAGCACCCGGCCTCCTGCGACCTCGGCCGGCGGCGACACGTCGGGCGCGGTCGCGTCGTGGGGGGGGCTCGGCTCCGCGGCGGCGGTCGCGTCCGCGCGCCCCTCGAGCGCCGGACCCGCGCCGCCGGCCGTGGCGGCCTCACGCGCGCCGGGGTCGACACGACCTGCGTCGCCGTCGTCGGTGAGGGCACGAACCAGGAGAGCGCTGCCCGCCAGCGCCAGCAGCAGCAGCCCGAGCGTCCGGCCTTGCATCGTCACCTCCAGGAACCCGCCGTGGACGTCATGAACGCAGGCCCCGTGCGCAGGTTCAAGACCCCGCCCAGCCTGCCGCGTACGATCCGAGCATGAGTAACAACGCCGCCAAGATAGGCGATGCGAGGCACGTTCGGCGCGCTGGAGCCGGGCGCTCAGGCCGCTTCCTCCTCCTTGCGCAGGCCGCAGGCGCGTCGTCGTCGTCATCGGCCTTCCGCTACCGGCCCAGCGCGCCGGTCGCTTGGGCACGGCCTGCAGAGGCCCTGCGTAGGCCCTTCCGCGGGAGAGGTCTCGTCCTCCGAAGGGCCCTACGCCTAACGTGGTGGCCATGAGCATGAGCGACGACGCTTCTCGACCCCCGCCGCTGTCGCGGCGCGGCTTCCTCGGATCCACCGCAGCGACCGCCCTGGCGCTGGGTTCGGGCGCCGGCGCCACGCTCCCTGCCGCGCAGGCCGCGCCCGTTCCGGCGGCTCCGACCCCGCGCCTGCCGGTGGCCTTCGTCGGTCACGGTTCGCCCATGACGGCGCTCGACCCGGCCAAGGGGGGCGAGTGGCAGCGCTGGGGGCAGAGCCTGGGCCGCCCGACGTCGATCCTGGTGGTCTCGGCCCACTGGGAGGCCGCGCCGGCCACGATCGGCGCCACGCGCAGCGTGCCGCTGGTCTACGACTTCTCCGGTTTCCCGCGCGCGCTGTACGCGGTCACCTACGCGGCGCCCGGCGCGCCCGCCTTGGCGCAGCGCGTCCGGGGCCTGCTCCAGCCGCTGGGCGGGGCGCGCGAGGCGCCCACGCGCGGCCTCGACCACGGCGCCTGGGTGCCCCTGGTGTGGATGGCGCGCGGGGCCGACGTGCCCGTGCTGCAGCTCTCGCTGCCCACCCAGGACGGCCCGGCCCTCGTGCGGCTGGGCCAGGCGCTCGCGCCGCTGCGCGCCGAGGGCGTGCTGATCCTGGCCAGCGGGAACCTCACGCACAACCTGCGCGCCATCGACGGGCGTGCGGGCGCGCCCACGCCCTCCTGGGCCCACGACCACGACGCCTGGCTGGCCGACGCGCTCGCGCGCCGCGACGTGGACGCGCTGGCCGACTTCCGTCGGCGGGCCCCTGCGTTGCGCCAGAACCACCCCACGCTCGAGCACCTGACGCCGCTCCTGGTGGCGGTCGGGGCGGCCTCGACCGCGTGGAGCGGCTCGAGCTTCCCGCTGACGGGCTTCGAGGCCGGCAGCCTCTCGCGCCGCTGCGTGACGCTTGCCTGAGCGGCGCGGGGCTGGCACGCTGACGGCCTCCCCGAGCGAGGTTCCGATGCTGCGACTCGCGCGTCTGCTCGTGGTCGCCCTGGCGTTCGTGCCCCTGGTGCTGGCCTGCGGGGGCGGCGGAGGTGGGGGGGGTGGCGGCGAGCCCGACCCGCTCGCTCCCGGAGCGGACGGCCTCGCCGACTTCGGCACGGTCACGCTGGACGACCGGGGCCTGAGCCCGCGGCTGGGGCTGACCGTGCCGGCTTCGGCCTTCGGCTTCACGATCGAGGTCGTGCCCGACGTCTCGGGCCCGGGAGACTTCTACGGACTGGCCGAGCTGGCCGGCCCCGACGGGCGCATCTACTTCAGCACCTACGCCGACCGCGCGACCCCGGAACGGCACTGGTTCACCCCTCGTGGGGCCGCGGGGTTCGTGCTGCCGATCACCGACCGTCCGGGCATGGAGCTCGTGCCGGGCGGCGGCGTCTACCGCTTCGAGCTGCTCCGCACGACCGGCAGCACGGTGGGCTCGCTGCGCGTCCGCGCCCGCGTCCACCAGGGCGACCCGGCGGCGCCCGGCCTGGTGGACCTCAGCGTGTGGATCGCGGCGGGCCAGCCCTTCGACGCCGCCACGGCGGCGACGAACGCGCGCATGACGCAGATCCTCTCGGTCTCCGGCGCGATCCTGGGCACGCGCGGGCTGGCCGTGGGCGCGGTCGTGTTCCGCGACGTCGTCGACCCGGCCTTCGACGTCGTGACCATCTTCCCCGACGACGCCGAGCTCCGCGCCCTGCTCTCGCTCTCGGCCAGCGCGCCCCGGCCGGGCGCGCTCAACGTGTTCCTGGTGCGCGCGCTGGACGACGCCAGCGCCCCGCCGGGCACCTTCACCGCGGGCCGCGCCGGCACCCTGGGCGGCCCGTTCGGCGACGGCCACGACACCTCGGGGGTGGTGGTCGGCGACGACGGCACGCGCACGGCGGCGCGCATCGCGCAGACGCTCGTGCACGAGATCGGCCACCAGCTGGGCCTGAGGCACACGGCCGAGCAGGACGGGACGCACGACCTGATCGGCGACACCCCCGACTGCCCGCCCACGGGCACCGACGCCCTCTGCCCCGTGGAGGGCGGGGGCCTGCTGATGCACTGGCAGGGCGCGGCCCTGGCGCTGGTCTCCCCGACCCAGGGCTCGGTGCTGCGGGCCCACGGGCTCGTGCGCTACGGCGGGGCGGCCCCGAAGCCGCTGCCGGCCTGGGTGCCCACCCCGGAGGAGCTCCACGAGCTGCTCGCGCTGCCGCCCGTGGAGTGCCGGGAGCGGCCCGTCCACGGGCCGCTCCCGCTCCTGGAGCGTCGCTGACCGGCGACGCTCCGCGCCGGGGCGGCCCGAGGCCGTGCCGCCCGCCGGGCTACCCGAGGTCGAACAGCAGCGCCTCGCCGCCGCCGCGACCTCCCGTGAGCGTCAGCGTGCCGGGGTCGGAGGTGCTGATGGCGTCGCCGCCGACCAGCGCCTGGCCGTTCACCGTCAGCGCGCCCCGGGCCACGTGCAGCCACACGTGCCGGCGGGCCGGGTTGAGGTGCACGACCCGCTCGCCCTCGCGCAGGATCGTCGCGTAGAGCGAGGTGTCGCTGTGGATCGAGATCGCCGCCGCGGGCGCGTCGGGCGCGGCCAGCAGGCGCAGGGTGCCCTGGCGGTCGGCCAGGGGCACGGTCTTCTGGGCGTACCCCGGCCGCACGCCCCGGCGGTTGGGCAGCATCCAGATCTGCAGCAGGTGCACCCCCTCGGCGCGGGACGGGTTGAACTCGCTGTGGTAGATGCCCGTGCCCGCGCTCATGCGCTGGACCTCGCCGGGCACGATCACGCTGCCGTTGCCCAGGCTGTCCTTGTGCTCCAGCGCGCCCTGCATCACGTAGGTCACGATCTCCATGTTGTCGTGCGGGTGCATCGGGAACCCGCGGCCCGCGGCGATGCGGTCGTCGTTGATCACGCGCAGCGCCCGGAACCCCATGTGGGCCGGGTCGCGGTACGAGGCGAACGAGAAGGTGTGCCAGGTGTCGAGCCAGCCGTGGTCCACGTGGCCGCGGTCCTGGGCCCGGCGCAGGGTCAGGCGCGGCAGGGCGGGCGGGGCCGCCGGCCCCGCGGCGCCGTTCGGGCCCGCCTCGCCCAGCGGCGCGGCGGAGGCGGCGGCCGCACCCACGGCGGCAGCCTTGAGGAGCGAGCGACGGTCGATCATGGTCGGACACCTCCGGACGGCCCCGGGACCGGGGTCGCATCGTACCATTCGATGTCGAACGATGGGCCGCGGTTTCAGGCAGGGCCGCGGCCCAGCCGCTTGAGCAGGGCGCCGAGGGCGTGCTGCTCCTCCGGGCTGAGCACGCCGAAGTCCTGGGCCACGATCCGCGCGTGGACCGGGAACACCCGCTCCACGAGGCGTCGGCCGCCGGGCGTCAGGCGCACGATCACCAGGCGGCGGTTCTCGGGGTCGCGGGCGCGCGCCACGAGCCCCCGCCGCTCCAGGTTCTGGACGACCGCGGTCATGTTCCCGCCGCTCTGGAGCAGCTTGAGGCACAGATCGCGTTGAGAGAGGGGCCCCAGGTGCAGCAGGGCCTCGAGCACGCCGAACTGGCTCAGGGTGAGATCCACGTGCCGCAGGTGCTCGTGGATGCGCACGCTCACCGCCTGGGCCGCGCGCATCAGCTTGATGTACGTGTCCAGCGCGCGGACCTCGTCCGGCGGGCCGGCGTAGCGGGTGCCCATGGGCGCATCGTACGCGCCCCGGCCAGCCCCCGGCCCGACCCGCGACGCCTGCGTTGCAGCCGGGGGCGCTACCCGGGGGGCGCGGGGGGGTTCAACGCTTCAGGGCGGCCGAGCCTCGCCGCCCCGCCCCGCGCCGGTCCTGAGGCGCCCTGGAGACCCTTCCATGAACCGCAGCCTGCTCCTGCTCCTGTCCGGCGCCGCCGTGGTCGCCGGCCTCAGCCTCCCCGCCCGCGCCGAGGACGGCGCTGCCCCCGGCAACCCTGCTCCCGGCAACCCTGCTCCCGGCAACCCTGCTCCTGGCAATCCTGCTCCCGGTCGCCCGGGCCTGGGCGATCCCGGGCGGGGCGGCCGCCGCGGCGAGGGGTTGCGGCACCGGGGTCGGCTCCACGCCCGCCTGCTCGAGCGCTTCGACGCGAACAAGGACGGCACCCTCGACGAGAGCGAACGGGCCGCCGCCCGGGAGGCCCTGCGCGCCCGCTTCGAGCGGGGCGGCGAGGAGGGCCAGGGTCGCGCCGGCCGCCACGAGCGCCGCCAGCACCGCGCCCACCACCGGCACATGCGCCACCACCGCCTGATGCGCGAGCGCGTCCTGGAGCGCTTCGACGCCGACAAGGACGGCCGGCTCGACGACGCCGAGCGGGCCGCCGCCAAGGCCGCCTTCGAGGCCCGCCGCGCCGAGCGCAAGGCCAAGGCGCTCGAGCAGTTCGACGCCGACAAGGACGGCCGGCTCGACGACGCCGAGAAGGCGGCCGCGCGCAAGGCGCGCCACGAGCGGCGGGCGGCGCGCCGGGCCGAGCTGCTGGCTCGATTCGACGCCGACAAGGACGGCCGTCTGAACGCGGAGGAGCGCGCGGCGCTCAAGGCCGCGTTGAAGGCCGAGCGCGCCGCCAAGGACGGCGGCGCCGCCCCCCGGTAGACTCCCCCCCGGAGACGGCGGTCCGGCCTTCAGGGCTTGGAGCCGGCCGCGTCCCCCCCGGCCCGCGTGGAGCGATCCACGCGGGCCGTCTGCTGCTACGAGGGGTGAGCGCGAGAAGGAACGTGCGACGCGCTGGGCTGGGGGCGCTCAGGCCCGCATCGGCTCGTTACGTAGGCCGGCGCGTGCCAGCGCCGCCGCAAGCGGCGGCGGGGGCGGCCTCGCCGCTGCGGGCCTTCCGCGTCCCATCCAGCGCGTCGATTGCAAGGCGCGCCCCCAGAGCCCCTGAGCGCAGGCGATGGGCCCCCCGCCATCCCGCCTCCACCGTCCGGCTTGGGGCATAGCGGTGCGGATCCGACCGTCAGGCGCGCTGCTCGGCCTCGAGCTCGGTCGCCAGGGCGGCCGCCAGGCGGTCGATCTCCCCGGGCTCGACGTAGATCTGCGAGGACGTGCGCACCAGGCGCCGCGGGGACGAAGGCCAGGCCATCACGGGCACCTGGATGCGGTGGCGAGTCACCAGCGCCGCCTGCAGCGCCTGCTTGTAGGGCGAGCCCGGGGGCGGGCGCTGGTCGCGGGGCGCGTCGGGCAGCGGCAGGGCCGCCAGGGTCCCGATCATCGAGTCCGGGGCCGGGAGCCCCACGCCCAACGCCGCCGCGAGCCGCCGCCGGGCCTCGAGCGCGGCGCGCCGGTTCTCCGCGCGCAGCGCCGGCCAGCCCCCCGGGAGCAGGCCGCCCAGCGTGGCGATCGCCTCGGGCACGCACAGCCAGGCCGAGGGGTCGTCGGTGCCCGTCCAGTCGAACTCCTTGCGGAACGGCGACCGACCCGGCCGGGGGTCGGCAGCGCCATGGCTGGTCACCAGGGGCCGGATGCGGTCGCGCCGGTCGGCACGCACGGCGAGGAACGCGGCCCCCTTGGGGGCGCAGACCCACTTGTGGAAGTTGCCCGTGACGTAGGCCGCCCCGAGGCGCTCCACGTCCAGGTCCACCATCCCCGGGCCGTGGGCGGCGTCGAGCAGCACGTCCACGCCCAGCTGCTCCAGCGCCGGCACCAGCCGCTCCACCGGCAGCACCAGCCCCGTGGGGCTGGTGACGTGGTCGAGCAGCGCCAGGCGGGTGCGCGGGCTCACGCCCCGCAGCAGCGCCTCGAGCACCTCGCCCGGGTCACGCAGGGGGAACGG
>CAZPOZ010000086.1:0-9134 GCA_964588235.1 uncultured Planctomycetales bacterium | reverse complement strand
CCGTGCACGAGGCCGATGCCGGTCACCAGGCCCGCGGCGGGCGTCGGGTCGCCGTACACGCCGTGGGCGGCGAAGGGGGAGAGCTCGAGGAACGGGCTGCCGGGGTCGAGCAGCCGGTCGATGCGCTCGCGCACGAACAGCTTGCCGCGGGCCCGGTGCTTCTCCTGCGCGCTGGGCCCGCCGCCCTGGCGCACGCGGCCGAGCAGGTCGCGCAGCTCGGCGCGCAGGCGCTCGTGGTGGGCGCGGTTGGCGCGGAAGGCCTCGGAGGCCGTGTCCAGGTGGCTGTGGAGGACGTCCATCGGGCGGGCGCGCGGGAGCGCCTACCCGGGGAAGGCCGGGCCGTGCACGTGACCGCCGTGCGGCATGGCGGGCGCCACGTTGCGCACCTCCTGGACGCCGGGGACCACCTCGCGCAGCGCGTTCTCGATGCCCATGCGCAGGGTCATCAGGCTGGACGGGCAGGTGCCGCAGGCGCCGTGGAGCCGGACGGCGACGATGCCGTCCTCGAAGGAGACGAACTCCACGTCGCCCCCGTCCTGGTTGAGGTAGGGGCGCACCTGCTCCAGCACGGTGAGGATCTGCTGGACCTCGGCCTGCGTCCCGGCCGGGGGGGGCGGCGGCGTCGCCGGGCGCTCGGGGGTGCTCATGGGGGCTCCAGTCGTTCGCGGCGAGGATGCGGGCAGGATAACGCAGGTACAACCTCTGCCGTCGCGACGGGAGGCCTGCATGCCCGATTCCCTACCCAGCGTCCCGCCGACGGCGGATCGGGGGGCCGCGCCCGGGGCGCCGGTGGTGTTGATCACCGGCGGGGCCGGGGGCCTGGGGCTGTGCACGGCGCGGCGCTTCGAGGCGGCCGGGCACCGCGTGGCGCTCTTGGACCGGACGCGCGAGGCGGGGCTCGAGGCGTCGCGGGCGCTGGGCTTCGCGGTGACGACGGTCACGGCCGACGTGCGCGACCGGCGGGCGGTGGAGGCGGCCGTGGCGGAGGTCTCGGCGCTCCTGGGGCCGCCGTCGGTGCTGGTGAACAACGCGGGCATCGCCCAGGCCTCGCCGCTGTTCCCGCCCGACGACGCGCTCTTCGAGCGCACGCTGGCGGTGAACGTCACGGGGGCCTGGATCGCGGCCACGGCGGTGCTGCCGGGGATGCTGGCGGCGGGGCGGGGCTCGATCGTCAACGTGGCCAGCACGGCGTCGCTGCGCGCCAGTCGGCACATCGCAGCCTACGTGGCCAGCAAGCACGCGCTGCTGGGGCTCACGCGCGCGCTGGCGGAGGATCTGCGCGCCAAGGCGGTGCGGGTGAACGCGGTCTGTCCGGGCTTCATGGCCACGCCGATGACCGAGCGCTCGGTGGAGGCGGTGGTGCGGGCCACGAAGCGCCCGCCCGAAGAGGCGCGGGCCGCGCTGGCTGCGATGAACGCCTCGGGGCGGCTGGTGGACCCGGCGGAGGTGGCCGACGCGATCCTGGCGCTGGCGCTCGACCCGCGCCGCACGGGCGAGCACGTGGTCTTGGAGTAGGCGCGGGCGGGCGGGCCGGGGCCGGGCGGTTCAGCCGTCGCGCGAGCAGGCCCCGGGGCCGCGCGGGTCGCCGCAGGTGCCGCAGCCCCCCGAGGGCGGGGCGAAGTCGGGCGTGCCGCTGGTGACGGCGAAGGTGGAGAGGCGCTTCACCGGGCGCGTGGCGCCACAGGCGGGGCAGGCGGGCTTCTCGCTCCCGAAGACGAGGGCGTCGAAGGCGCGTCCGCAGGCCGGGCAGTCGTACTCGTAGACGGGCACGGCGCTCAGGATAGGCGCGGGGCCGCGGGGCCGCCACCGGAGGGCGCCCCCGGGGCGGGCGGGGGCAGGGGGGACCGCCGGGCAGGCCCACGGAGGGCGCTTCGGGGGCGGGTCGCAGGGACGTTCACCTTTGTTCGTATCGCGGGGCCCCGATCCCATGGGCACGGAAGATCGGACCACCCAGGTCGGGCCTCCGTTGCGGGCCGAGGATGGGCCCCAGCAGGGGAAGAGGCGCGCCTCCGTGTCTGACTCCGCAGTGACACCGCCGTCACACCCAACCGCTCAGTCCGTCATGACCGCCATGGCCGGCCGGAAGCCGCTGTCGGACCACCGTTCCGTCGTGCGTGCTACGGAGCGACTGCGCGAGCGCATGGACGCCCATTCGTCTCGGTGCCCGCCCCCGCGGCGGACGCGCAGGCCGCCGCGAGGGCGGTCGATCCACGCGCTGCCGTTCGTCGGTGCGCCTTCGTAGTCCTCGTGCCAATCGTCGGCGCACCACTCCTTCACGTTGCCGTACATGTCGAGCAGACCCCACGGATTGGGCCTCTTCTCACCCACTGGCACGGGGCCCGACCACGCATCGCCGCCCAGAAGGTGCCGGCCGTGCTCGCGCAACTGCCCCTCGTAGTCGCCGAACGACCAAGGGGTACTCGTGCCCGCTCGAACCGCGTACTCCCACTGAGCCTCCGTCGGCAACGTGAGTCCGTAGCGCAGCAGCCAGCCGTCGATCCCAAGGACGTCGTCCCACGATACGGTCTCCACGGGCCGGCGCAGCGTACGCTCCGCCTCCTTGAGACGCGCCGGACCGCCAGGTCGATACCAACTCGGGTTCTGGCCTCCCGTCAACCGCGCCCACTGCGCCTGAGTACACTCATGCTTGGCGAGGAAATAGGGCTCCAGCGTGACCTCGTGTGCGGGGCTCTCCGAGGGTTGTGCAAGCCTGTCTTGGCGGTCGCGATCCCCTGCCCTGGCCGCGCCCATCCAGAACGAGCCCGCCGGGATGAGCACGAACACCACGCAGGCATCCTCGCGGTAGACCAGCGAACCGTCTGGCCCGCGCACGGGCAGGCGTCCCGAGTACAGGTGTGCGAACTCGTGGAGCCCCGAAGCCGGGTCCTTGCCCAACGGGTGGAGCCCGAACTGGGGCACGATTCGCAGCCCGCGGTAGGCCGGGCAGCGCGCCGGATCGGCGATCTCCGCGATCACCGCCTCCCACCCCGGCGGCTCCGTCGTCGCGGGCGTGAAGCGCTCCGTCAGCAACGCCAGCGTGTTGAGCGCTTGTCCGTCACGCTGGGGCGCGCGCAGCGCGCGCCCCTCACGCACGACCTCGGCCAGCACCCGGTGCGACGCGGCATCGGCGGCGTCCGCGAAGCGCCAACCGCGCTCCTCGCCGGGCTGACCCTGCGCCGGACGCTCGAGCGCCCGGGCCTCCAACCCCGCCAGCGCCTGCTCGTGGAGGCTCAGGCGCGTCAGCGTAGCCTGAGCGCGCGCGATCAGGTCCGTAGCGCGGGCCACGTCCGCTTCGCTCACGGGGAACAACGTGTCGCGGCTGGCCAGCACGGCCCTGAGGCTGCTCAAGTCCTCGATGCGGGCGCTGTCGGCCAGCGTGCGATCGCGCAGCGCCTCGGCGGACCGGCGCGCGCCGTCGGCCTCCAGCGCCAGCCAGCCGGCCACCAGGGCGAGCAGCACGATGGCGGCCACGGCGGCGCGCTTGAGGAGACCCAACCGCCGCGCGCGCGCCTCCGAGGCCCGCACGAACTCCGACTCGAGCGCGGTCAGGTGGAAGCCCGCAGCGCCGAGCAGCCGCGCCTCCTCCAGCGGCTTGCCGGTGGCCAAGAGCAGGCTCGACTCCCGGCCCTGCCCGGCCCAGCGGGCCGAGGCCGAGCGCAGGCGGCTACGGATGCGCAGCAGGTCGGCCTCGGCCGCCAGGCGCTCGGCCAGCCGGGGCCAGGCCCGCAGCAGCGCCTCGTGGGCCACGGTCACCACCGCGCCCTCACCCTGGCCCTCCGCCGTGAGCAGGCGGGCCTTGACCAGGGCGTCGGTCAGCGCCCGGCCCCCCGCCGTGGCGCCCACCTCCTCCGCCGGGGCGCGGCGGCGCGTGGCGCCGGCGTCGGCGCCCTCGCCCACCTCCACCAGGGCGCGCACCAGGCCGGGGAAGGCAGCGCGCTCCGCGGGGCTCAGCGCCGCCCAGGTCGCCTCGGCGTGCCGGGAGAGCGCCCCCGTGAGCCCGCCCAGCGCGTCGTAGGCCGCGAACGTGAGCCGGTGGCCCTGCTCGCGGCGCTCCCACAGCTGCGTCAGCAGGAACTCCAGCAGGGGCAACGCGTCCGCCCCGCGCACGCCCTCCTCCACCAGCACCTCGTCCAGGCTGCGGCCGCGCTCCGCGTCCACCTCGTAGCGCAGGCCCGCCGCCGCCGCCGGCCCGCGGACCACCTGGGCCACCTCGGCGGCGTCGGGGGCCGGCAGGTCGAACTGGCCGTGACCCTGCTTGAGCGCCATCAGCGGTGCCAGGCGCGCGAAGGCGGGGTAGAAGTCGCTGCGCAGCGTGGCCAGCACCCACACGTCGCCGCTGGTGGCCAGGGCCGAGAGCACCCGGGCGAAGGCCTCCCGGTCGGCCTCGCTCAGCCCCTCGCGGGTGAACAGCTCCTCCAACTGGTCCACCAGCAGCACCAACCGCGCGGGGGGCGGCGAGGCCAAGCGCTGCACGCCGGCCACGCGCGCGGCCTCGCGCTCGAGCGCGCCGCGCACCAGCGCCACGGCGGCCTTGGGCCCCTCGGCCAGCGCCCCGGCCAAGGCGTCGGGCCCGCCGCGGGTGGCGAGATCGGGCAGGACCCCAGGCCGGGTGAGCGCCTGAGCCAGAGCCACCATCGGGGTGCGGCCGTCGGCCGGGCGCAGGAGCGCCTGCCGGCAGAAGCCGCCCACGACCCCCTCCTCCACGACCCAGGGCCCGGTGAGCAGCGGGAGGAGCCCCGCGCGGGCGAGCGACGACTTGCCGTTGCCGCTGGGGCCCAGGATCAGCACGAACGCGCGGCCGTCGCGCACCTGGCGGGCCAGGGCCTGCCGCACCTGCTGAATCGCGCGCGTGCGGCCGAAGAACACCGACGCGTGCGCGGCCTCGAAGGACTCCAGGCCTCGGAAGGGCGTGCCCACCCAGGTGTGCCCCGCCGGACCGGCGCGCTCCACGCGTTCCGTGAGCAGCCGGGTCAGGTGCTCATCCAACGCCTGGCCGAGGGCCGAGGCGTCGACGAACCGATGGAAGGAGCCCGTGAACGCGAGGGACTGTGCGTCCCGGAAGTGGCGCTCGAAGAACGCCTGCACGGCTTCGATCTGCGCCAAGCCCTCGACGACGCGTTCCTTCTGGCGGGCGTCGAGCAAGGGCGGCGCGTCCTTGCGGTAGACGAGGATGTGCGGCAGCCCGCGTTCGCTGCGGGCCGCCTGCGTGGCGTCCTCGAACTCCCACTCCGTGCCCGTGGGCCGGCGGCCGTCCTCGAGCGCGAACGTGGGCGAGAGCGGCGTGCCCAGGCGCGACCACAGGATGAAGAGCGCCACGTCGGCCGCCGAGGGCGGCACGCGCCGGTCGATCTCCTCCTGGAACCCCGCCGTGGCCAGCAGCGGCTCCTGCTCCCACAGGATCGGCACGAGCCTGAGCCGCCCCTGGAAGTGCCCCTGCAGCCGCCTGATCACCGCCAGCGCCACCGCCCGCTCCTCCGCCACGTCGCCGGGCGAGGACACGAACAGGCGCAGGGTGGGGAGGGCGTCGCCCGGGGTCACGGCCGCTCATGGTGCCCGCCGCGCAAGGCGAAGGCAACGGCACGCGCGCGGGCGAGCGCCACGGGGCTGGCTCCCAGCGCAGGGCGCGCAGGAGAAGCCTGCCTGCGCTGCGGAGGGCCTCGGCCCCCGTCCGTCGCGGGGCCGCAGGTAAGCTGGACCCCGTGCCCGACCCCGATCCCGATGCTGATGGGAGCCCGCACCCGCGGTCCGCCGCGTACTTCGACGCTCCCGTGGCAGCGTTTCGGGCCTTGCCGCCGCACGCGGTGTTGGGCCGGCTCACCGCGGCCAGCGACTTCGACGTCGAACGAGGGCAGCGCGACGCCTGGCGCGAGTTGATCCTGATCCTGAGTCGGGCGCTCGAGGGGATCGAGGGTCACCTCTTCCTCGAGTTCGACATCCCCCGCCTGGGCGCCCGCATCGACGCCGTGCTCGTGGCCGGTCCGGTCGTGTTCCCGATCGAGTTCAAGGTCGGCGCCGACACGTACGAGAGCGCTGGCTACGAGCAGGCGTGGGACTACGGGCTGGACCTGAAGAACTTCCACCGGGCCAGCCACGACGCACCCATCCTGCCCCTGCTGGTCGCCACCCGTGCTGCCGCAGGCGATCTCGACTGGGCGCCAGCGCACGCCGACGGCGTTCGCCCGCCGCGACGGTGCAACGAGGCGGAACTTGGGTCCTGCCTAGGCCAGGGCCTCGCGAGGACGCCGGGGAGGCGCATCGACCCCTTGGCCTGGGGGCGGGCGCCCTACCACCCCACGCCAACGATCGTCCAGGCCGCGCGCGCTCTCTATGCGCGCCACTCGGTGCAGGCCATCTCGCGCAACGACGCTGGCGCGACCAACCTGAGCGTCACGTCGGCGCGTGTGGAGAGCGTGATCGACGCGGCACGCGCGGACTGGCACAAGGCCATCGTCTTCGTGACGGGCGTTCCGGGGGCGGGGAAGACGCTGCTCGGGCTGGACGTGGCCACGCGGCGCCGCGACGCCCAGTCAGCGGGGCACGCGGTGTTCCTGTCCGGGAACGGCCCCCTGGTGGCCGTGCTGCGGGAGGCTCTCATCCGGGACGAGGTCGTCCGTCGGCGCGCGGCGGGCGAACGGGTGCGCAAGGGAGCCGTGGCCCAGCACGTCAAGCCTTTCCTGCAGAACGTCCACCACTTCCGCGATGAGGGGCTGCGCGACGAGGTGCGCCCACCTCACGACCACGTCGTGATCTTCGATGAAGCGCAGCGCGCATGGAACCAGGAGAAGACGTCCGACTTCATGCGGAGGCGCAAGCGGCGCCCAGGCTTCGCGCAGTCTGAGCCGCAGTTCCTCATCGGCTACATGGACCGGCATCGCGACTGGGCCGTAGTGGTCTGTCTGGTTGGAGGCGGGCAGGAGATCCACACGGGGGAGGCTGGCATCGGTGCGTGGCTCAAGGCCCTCGGGGAGCACTACCCGCACTGGCGTGTTCACGTGTCGCCCGACCTGAGCGACTCCGAGTACGGCTCGCTTGAGTCCATCGGTCGTCTTGCAACCACGAAGGCAGTCCAGACCGATCCCCACCTGCACCTCGCGGTGTCTCTTCGGTCCTTCCGCGCCGAGAACGTGTCCCGCTTTGTGAAGGCGGCATTGGACGGGGAGTGCGGCGCGGCACGCTCGCTGCTCTCGGAGCTCAGGACGCGCTACCCGATCTGCATGACCCGCGACCTCGCCACGGCGAAGCGCTGGGTTCGCAGCCAGGCACGGGGAACGGAGCGCTACGGGCTCGTCGCCTCCTCCTCGGCCGAGCGTCTCAAGCCCCACGCCGTCGACGTCCGAGTGGACGTCGACCCGGTCCACTGGTTCCTGAGCGACGCGACGGATACCCGGTCTTCCTGGTACCTGGAAGACGCGGCCACCGAGTTCCAAGTACAGGGTCTGGAGCTGGACTGGACCTGTGTCACGTGGGACGCGGACCTGCGGCGCGGGTCGGAGGGCTGGACGCACCACCGGTTCCGCGGGGACCGCTGGGTGAGAGTGCACCAGGCGGACCGCCGCCAGTACCTGGTGAACGCGTACCGGGTCCTGCTCACGCGCGCGCGGCAGGGCATGGTGATCTTCGTGCCGCCCGGCGACGCCGACGACCCCACGCGGCAGCGGGCCTACTACGACGGCACCCACTCCTACCTGTCGCGCCTGGGCGTTCCATCGCTCGACTGAGCGCCCGGGCCACGGCGCCCGCCACGCCCACGGCCTCGCCCTCGCCGGCCTCGGGGCGGGCTACGCGCCCGCGCCTTTGGCGGCGTTGCAGGCCGGGCAGGCGACCTGACCGTTCTCCACGGTGGTCTTGCCGCCGACCGACCACGGGGTTCGATGGTCGGCCTGCCACGCGTCCCACTCGCACCGGGCGCCGCCGCAGCGCAGGCGGACCTGACACGCTCCGCCGTCGCGCCGGAAGATGGCCAGGCGCTGCTCGCTGGAGAACAGCCGCTGGTCGTCCTTCGGCTCGATGTCGGGCACGGCCTCGAAGAACTTGCGCAGGAGCAGCTCGTGCCGCCACTGGATCGAGTCCTGCGCGTCGGTGCTGTGGCTCGTCCGCTCCTTGTAGGCGAGCAGCTCCGGGTCGCACTGGTCGGCCGGAAGCGCGTCCTGCTGGCGCCGCTCCGTCTCGAACGCCAGGAACCAGGCGCGCAGGGCGTCCTGCCGGCCCTGGATCGCGTAGCTCTCCAGGCAGTGGGACACGAGCGCGTAGAGGGAGACGACGCTGAACCGTTCGAGCTCGGGGGTCTTCTCCGTGAAGGCCTGCGCCAGGTACTCCAACACGCGGCGGACCTTGCGCGCCTTGGGCCCGGACACGTCGAAGTCGTGCTCGGACGCGTACATCGCGTCGAGGTTCGAGCTCCGCACGTGGCACGGCCCCCCGTTCAGCTCGATCGCGATCATCTGAGCCGCCACCAGATCGTGGGTGAAGCGGGTGTTGGCGAACGCGCAGCGGGTGAAGAACGGGTGCTGCGCGAGATCCTTGACGAAGGAGCGCATCTTCCCGGGCATCGCGTTGCGCTTCTCCTGGGCCTTGAGCGTCAACGCCACCAAGATCGGCGATGCGAGGCACGTGCGGCGCGCTGGAGCCGGGCGCTCAGGCCGCTTCCTCCTCCTTGCGCAGGCCGCAGGCGCGGCGTCGTCGTCATCGGCCTTCCGCTACCGGCCCAGCGCGCCGGTCGCTTGGGCACGGCCTGCAGAGGCCCTTCGCAGGCCCTTCCGCGGGGGAGGTCTCGCCCTCCGAAGGGCACTACCCCCTACTTGGTGGCCATGGCCTTGAGCGTGGTCCCGTTCTGCAGCCGCAGGAACATCTCGCGCACCTCGTCCTCGCTGGTGTCGCTCAGCACGATCACGTCGAGCGCGTAGGCGTCGAACCGCAGGCGCAGGTCCTCCGGGAGATCGGCGTACGTGCGCTTCGCGACCACGAAGCCGTCGATGTCGTCCGCGTCGCGGGCCAGCGCGAACTCGCCCGCGTGGAAGTCGAACAGCGCCCGCAGCCGCTGCTGGCCGTCCACGACCTCGTACTTCTCGGGGGACTTGCTGACCTTCCGCCAGTAGAGCTTCGGGATGTCGTACCCGCGCAGCACCGTGTCGATG
>CAZPOZ010000085.1:0-9152 GCA_964588235.1 uncultured Planctomycetales bacterium | reverse complement strand
GTGGCCGACGGCTCGGTGCTGCGCAAGGAGGAGCGTCGCGGCGCGATCGCCGCCGCGACGCGCCGCGTCGCGGCCGCCCTGCGGGGCCTGCTGGCCGAGGCCGACAGCCAGAGCGACCTGGCCCTGCTGCGCACGCTGCGCACGGCCTACGAGCAGGAGCAGGGCCAGGCGCCGCCCGGCACGTTGGCGGAGGCGCACGCGCGCGACCAGGCGTTCGCCCGCGGGCTGGCGGCGCTGCGGGCCGCCGACCCGGCGCGCGTGGACGCGCTGCGCGCGCAGGCCGACGCCTTCCAGCGCAGCCTCTCGGGCACGGGGGTGCCGCTCGCGCTGCTGGACGCGCGCTACGGTGCGGGCCGCGTGGCGCGGTTCGCGGCCACGGCGCTGCTGCCGGCCCTGCTGCTGGCTCCCCTGGCCCTGGGGGCGCGGCTGGTGGCGGCGCCCGGGCGGGCGCTGGGCGACCTGCTGGTCCTGCGCTCCTCGGGGGCCAGCGAGGACGTGCGTGGCTTTGCGCGCGTGCTGGGCTGGCACCTGGGCTCGGTGCTGTTGGGGCTGGCGCTCGCGCCGGCCGTGGGCCTGTGGGCCGGCTGGCGCTGGGGGCTGCTGGCGCTGGTGGCGCCCGTGCTGGCGCACCGCTTGGCGGTGGCGCTGAGCGATCCCCTGGCGCGCACGCGCCAGCGGGTGCGGGCCTTCTTCCTGCTGGCCGGGTCGAGCGCGGTGCGGGCCGACCTCGTGGAGCAGCGCCGTGCGCTGGTGGAGGCGGTCGGGGCAGCGGTCCGGGGCGCGGCGCCGGCGTAGCGTCGGGCGCTGCAGGCCCGGTGGGGGACGCGGGGCGCGTCGGGCGGGTGGGGGGCGCGCGGGCGTGCCCGGCGTCGCCGCCCCGCGGCGAGGGGTTGGAACGGTTCCGTCCTCCGGTCACGGCGCGCCGTGCGCTGCCCTGCGCAGCGGCTGCGGGCAGTCGCGCAACGGCCGCGGGTGCGGCCCGGTCCGGGGCCGAGGCGGCTGCGGGCTGCCC
This sequence comes from uncultured Planctomycetales bacterium, assembly GCA_964588235.1. Taxonomy (GTDB): domain Bacteria; phylum Planctomycetota; class PLA2; order PLA2; family JAEUHO01; genus CAZPOZ01. Next base: position 8,140 of record CAZPOZ010000085.1, on the reverse strand, counting down.
CCGCTCGGAGCCGCGGCGTGCCGGGGTCGCACGCCTCGACCGTTCGGCAACGAACGGACCCCTCCAATGGCTCACGCCGTGCTGCGTACCAGGCGCCGTGGGTGCGCGCCCGGTCCGGGCCGCCAAGGCGCATGCGCTGCCGTGGGCAACGGGCCCGGGGGCAGCGCGGGAGGGTCGCATGTCGAAGCGCGCAGGGGCTTGGAGGGTCTGGAGTCGGGGTTCGGTCGCACTGCTGCTCGCGCTGTCGCTCGGCGTGGCAGGTTGCGGCGGCTCCGGAAGCGAGGGCGCCTCGGGGGGCGGCACGGAGCCCCCGACGGTGACGCCCCAGACGCCGCCCGGCGCGCCCGCGTTCGGGTTGGACGGCTACGACCCGCTGCCTGGCATCGTGTTCGGGCTGGTCGGCACCTTCGGGGGCAGCGGGCCCGAGGGCAGCTTCCAGCCGGGCGACAGCGTGACGATCCAGTTCACGCTGAAGAGCGACGCGGGCGTGACCCTGGACCTGACCACGATGGACAGCGGGTCCGCCTACCTCTCCGGCCCCACGTTCAACTACAACCTCGTCATCCCGCGCCAGGACGACCTGCGCGCGACCAGCATCTACCTCGGCAACGCCACGTGGCAGTACACGTTCCCCGTGCCGTTGCCGGCCGTCTACGCCGCCCCCTACAACGACACGGCGAGCTTCGGTCCCGCCGACGGCGAGCTGACCGGGCAGCCGCTGCTCGCCGGGACGTACTCGATCGGGCTGGAGACCTCGAAGGTCTACACGATCGAGGGCGAGGACTTCCGGGATCCCGGCGCGCTCGTGGCGCACGTCCGCCTGCTCTCCGCCACCACCCTGGATGACCGCGAAGTCGTGACCCCGGAGCACTGCAACCAGTGCCACAGCGACCTGCGCTTCCACGGGAACCGGCGCGTGGGCGTCGAGCTGTGCGTGCTCTGCCACACCGCGGGCGCGGAGGACCGCAACAACCCGGCCGTGGCCGGGGGCACGCCCGGCGTGAGCATCGACTTCAAGGTCATGATCCACAAGATCCACATGGGCAAGCACCTGCCTTCGGTGCTGGGGATGTCGACCGACGCCTCGGGCAACCGCGTCTACGGCGCCGGCACCCCCTACAAGCTCGTCGGGTTCAGCACGACCGACGCGTCGGCCTTCGGCTTCCCGGTGATGCCCAGCGCCTACGTGGCCTACCTGTTCGACCAGGCGGGGGTCTACACGGGCACCGGCGGCAACGGGCCCATGCCGCGCGACGCCGGCTACACGGCCCTGACTCCGGCCAACCGGCTCAAGGAGGACACGATGCGCTCGGGCGTCGTGTCCTGCGCGAGCTGCCACGGGGACCCCGATGGCGCCGGGCCGGTTCAGGCGCCGGCGCAGGGCGGGCTGCACGAGGCGCAGCCGGGGCGGGCCGCCTGCGGCTCCTGCCACGACGACGTGGACTGGGCCAAGCCCTACGCCGCCAACGGCGACTCCATGATCGCCAACCCGCCGGTCTGCACGACCTGCCACCCCGCCGCCACCACGGGCGTCGGCCTCTACCCCGTGCGGCAGGCCCATCTGCATCCCTACGTCAACCCGGCGCTGAACACCGGCGTGAACGTCGCCGTGACGGCCGTCGGAGGGGGCACGGGAGTGCTCGGCCGGCACCAGGTGAGCGACCCCATCCTGGCCACGATCAGCGTCACGAACGACGCGGGGACCAACCTGCAGTTGAACGCGCTCCAGCGCTTCCAGGCGATCGTCACGGGGCCCACCCAGAACCCGCAGATGCTCGGGGCCAACGTCACGATGTTCGACTCGGGCTTCCGCAAGTCCACGCCGTTCACGGGGGCGGGCACGATCAGCGGGCTCGCCGTCGCCGACGGCGCCACCGACCAGGTGCTCGCGGTGGTCCTCACCTCCTCGACGACGTTCGACGTGGTCGGCTCGGTCGACGGGCTGCTGCTCGCGGGCCAGAGCCTGCCCCTGGGGGGCAGCACGGCCGTGAGCGTGGCGGGCGTGTCGTTCACGGTGAACGACCCGGCCAGCGGCAGCGACTATGCGGCCGGCGACCGCTTCTACCTGGAGGTCGTGCCTCGCGCAGGCTCGTACGCCCGCAACATCCCGACGGACGTCGCGCTCGAGCTGGTGGGGGCGGCCACGGGGGGCGCCGACGTCCTCTACGTCGCCAACCTGCCGCTGTACTGGGGCCGCCAGGTGGTGCTGGAGCGCACGGCGCTCGTCGGCGGCAGCACGCCGCTCGCCTCGGACGCCGCGTCGCTGGATCGCCACGTGGTCGTCGATGCCAGCGCGGTGGCGCTGGCCGTGGGCGACCGCGTCGTGCTCGACGCGGGCAGCGCCGTGGAGGAGTACCTCCAGGTCGGCCGCGTCCAGACCACCAGCGACGCCAACGGGGCCGACCTCGGCGTGGCCGACCGCGTGTGGTTCACGACGGCCCTGCGCTTCGCGCACGCCGCGGCCACGACGCTGCAGGAGGTGACGCTCACGAGCCGCCGCGAGGGCCTGACCTACGCGGTGACCAACGCGACCACGGGCGAGATCACGCTGGTCGCGGGGCAGTTCGGGGCGGGCAACCCCGTCGTCGTCAGCTACCGCACGCACCTGCGCTTCGGGCGCAAGCGCGGTCCCGGGGATCCGTTCCAGGCCTACGCACCCGAGCCCGTGGCCGACGCGCCCGAGCTCGATGCCTCCTGGGGCGATTGGAAGGGTCTGCCCTTCCTCGACGGGACCTACACCGTGGGCTTCTGGGTGAACCGCGACTTCTCCGTGGCGCTGAACGTGCCGCCCCAGCCGGTCGAGACGACCTCCTACCGCATGATCTCGCCGCCGGCGTCCGGGCTGCTGTCGTTCGGAGCCACGTCGCCCGCGACGCCGGTGGCGCGGCCGGAGCTCGTCGAGTCCGCGTCGTGCAACCGCTGCCACGGGGATCTCACGTTCCACGGCAACGGGCGACGGGGGCTCGGGACCTGCCTCATGTGCCACACCGTCTCGGGCATGGAGGACGGGCCCAAGTACTCGTTCTCGGCCTGGCCGCAGGCGCACCCGACGCCCGGCGTCTCGATGGACTTCCGGCAGCTGCTCCACAAGATCCACATGGGCAAGGAGCTCTCGCAGCCGTACGAGGCCGTGGGCGTCTTCCTCGGCGTGCCCTACCCGGCCACGGTCGCCGACATCGGGTTCCCCGCCTGGCCGGGCGAGGCCGGGCAGTGCCGGGCGTGCCATGGCGAGGGCTCCACGACCTGGCACGCGCCCTCGGCCCGAGCCCATCCGGGGGCGAGCGAGGCCGTGCGTGTCTGGAGGGGCACGTGCAGCGCGTGCCATGACTCGACGCCCGCCGTGGCCCACATGGACGCGCAGACCGGCGTGGGCGGGGTCGAGACCTGCACGCTGTGTCACGGGGCCGGCAAGGATTGGGATGTCGCCAAGGTGCATCCGCCGCGCTGAGTCGCGGCGGGTCGCACGTTCCGGCGCCTGCCTCCCCAGGCCCGGATCCCCGGGCCGCGGCGCGACACCGCGGCCCCTTGCCGTGGACACCCTGGAGGGGGCGGGGTGCGCAGCGCAGGGGGACCGGCGCCGGGCCCGTCGGGTCGTAGACTCGGGTCACGGCGCGGCCCTCCCCGGCGGACGGGGCCGCGGTGACCCGAGGGCCGCGGGCGTGCGGCGGTGGAGGTCGTCGATGGAGCCTACGCCTCGGTGGACCCCTGCGGACGGGGACGGGGGGGCCTTGGCGGCCGAGGAGACGGCCCGGTCGGTGTTCGTCTCCTGGGAGCTGTTGCGGCTGGTCTACAACGGCGTCTTGGCGTTCCTCGTGCTCTGCGTGGCCGCCTCGCAGCTGCGCGACGGCGCCTTCCGGGCCTTCCTGTTCCGTGGGGCGCTGGGCGCCAACGTCTGTTTCTGCCTCGGGCCGGTGGCGGAGGGCTACCTGGTGCTCGCGGGGGTGGAGCGCCGTTTCGCCCGCCTGCTGGTGTTCCTGGGGGGCGTCGCGCTCGCGGGCTTCCTGACCTTCCTCGCGATCCTGGGGTGGCTGTTCCGCGGGATGGACTGAACGCGCCGGGCGCGGGGGAGGGGAGAGCGCTGGGGCTCGAACCCAGTGGCTGCGGCTCGTCGGGCCGGAAAGTCGTGTTCGCGAGTCCTGACCTGCGGTCCTTTGCACGTCCGGTAGACCCTGCTGTCCCGATCTACGGCCACCAGGGGCTCCCCGGCCCGGGGCCCCGAGCTCGGCGCGTAGACTCCTCGCCATGATGGGCCCGGGTGCTCCTCCCCGTCGCGCGCCGCGCTGTACGCGCTGGCTTCCCTGGCCGTCCGACTGGCTTGCTTGGGTGGCGATCCTGGTCGTAGTCGGGGCCGTCGTCGCGCTTCTGCAGCCCGACGTGTTCACGCGGGGACCGACAACGACCGACCAGCACCGGGCTGAGGTCGACGTCCACAACCTGGGCGAAGGTGTGCGGTACTACCAGGTCGTACATCGAAGGCTCCCCGCTACGTTGCAAGCGCTGCTCGAGCTGGGCCCGGACGGTGGCGTGGCGAACTACTTCCGCGAGGGGGCACCCTGCGATCCGTGGGGTCGGCCCTACGAGTACCGCGTCCTGGCCAGGAACGCGTTCCGAGTTCTCTCCACCGGCGAGGACGGCGCTCCCGACACGGGTGACGACATCTGCTGGCCACGCTGACCGACGCCCTCCAGGGCGACGCGGACGGTGTCCGTGTCCGTGGGGGGGATCAGGCTGCGCCTGCCACCGGTCTCGGCCGTCCTTGGATTCCGCCGACGGGCGTCCCAGAGCGGCCCTCCCGCCCGTCCAGCGCATGGTGAGGGCGCTGGGACTCGAACCCAGAACCAACGGCTTAAAAGGCCGCTGCTCTACCGATTGAGCTACGCCCTCGCGGAGCCGAGTGTACCGAGCATGCGCGCCGGGCCTCCGGTCCCGGTCGGCGCGGAGCCGGACGACGTGGCGCGCCGGTCGCGCGGTTGCCGGGCCCGACGCGCGCGGGTACCTTGGACGCGGAGGCGCCATGAACCGCACCGCCCGACTCACCCGGCACCCCTGGGCCTTCGGTGCCCTGCTCCTGCTCGCGGCCTGCGGCGGGGGCGGCGGCGCCCCCCCCGCGCCCCCCGTCCTGAGCAGCCTCTCGCCCGTCGGCGGCGGCGTCGGCGGCGGAACCCTCGTGACCCTCCAGGGCACCCTGATCGGCTCCGGCGCCGCGGCGAGCCTCGCCGTGCGCTTCGCCGGTCAGCCCGCCAGGGACCTGACCGTCGTCGGAGACGGCACCCTCACCTGCCGCACGCCGCCCTGGAGCGCCGGCGTCTGCGACGTCGAGGTCGTCACCGGCCACGGCTCCTCCACCCTGCCCGCCGCGTTCACCTTCCGGCCCGCCCCTACGCTCACCGCCATCGCGCCCGCCCAGGGCCCCGTCGCCGGCGGCGTCCTGCGCACCCTCACGGGCACCGGCTTCCTCGCCAACGACCCCGGCGCGCCCAGCGTCACGATCGGCGGGCTGCCCGCCTCCTCCGTCGTCGTCGTCAGCGACACCACGATCACCTGCCAGACGCCCGCGCTCCCCGGCGTGGGCACCTACGCCGTCTCCGTCGCCAACGCCAACGGCAGCGCCACCGCCGCCGGCGCCTACGCCTGCGTGCCCGTGCCCACCCTGGCCTCCGTGACCGACGCCAGCGGCCCCGCCGGCGGCTGGACCCGCGTCACCGTCTCCGGCACCGGCTTCAGCGGCACCGTGCTCAGCCTGAGCTTCGACGGCGTCGCCGCCACCCAGGTGAGCGTGCAGGACGACACCACCCTCACCTGCCTCACCCCCGAAGGGGCCGCCGGCACCGCCGACCTCGCCCTCACGACGCACGGCGGCGCCGCCGCCCTGCCCGCGGCCTACACCTACACCACCTTCTCGCCCGGCGACCCCCTGTTCGGCAACCAGTGGCACCTGGAGAACACCTCCCAGTTCTCCCCCTCCGTCACCGGCGAGGACGCCCACCTGCGCGGCGCGTGGAACCTCGGCTACACGGGCAAGGGCGTGCGCGTCGGCGTCGTGGACGACGGCCTCGAGCTGCTCCACGAAGACCTCGTCGCCAACGTCGTCGCCGGAGCCAGCTGGGACTACGGCGGCAACGACGCCGACCCGACCGTCAACCTGCACGGCACCTCCGTGGCCGGCGTCACCGCCGCCGCCAGCAACACCCTGGGCGGCGTGGGCGCCGCCCCCAACGCGCTGCTCACGGGCTTCGCGGTCCTCACGTCGGGCGCCACCGACGCCGACATCGGCGACGCCCTGGCGCGCGACGCCCACCTGACCCACGCCTACAACAACTCGTGGGGCTCGCCGGCGTACTACAGCGGCGTGCTCTACGGCTTCTCCGACGCGCCCACCTCCTTCGTCAACGCCATCGACCTGGGCCTGCGCAGCGGCCGGGGCGGGCTGGGCAGCGTCTACCTCAAGGCGGCCGGGAACAGCGGCTCGCCCGTGGCCTGCTTCGACGGCACCAACGGCATCCGCGGCGTGAACGTGATCGGCGCCGTGAACACCGAGGGCAAGGGCAGCCTCTACTCCCAGCCCGGCCCCTGCCTCCTGGTCTGCGCGCCCTCCAACGACTCGGGCCACGCCGGCATCTGGACCACCGACCGCACCGGCGCCTCCGGCTACGACGCCTCGAACTACACCAGCACTTTCGGCGGCACGTCGTCGGCCACGCCCCTCACCACCGGCGTGGTCGCGCTGATCCTCGAGGTGCGCCCCGACCTGCGCTGGTGGGAGGTGCCGCTGGTGCTGGCCGACTCGGCCCGCAAGAACGACCCCACCCACGCCGCCTGGGTCCAGAACGGCGCCGGCCGCTGGGTGAACCAGCAGTACGGCTTCGGCGTCGTGGACGCCGACGCGGCCATGGACGTGGCCCGCGCCTTCGTCCCGAAGGGCCGCCTCGTGTCGAGCACCACCTCGAAGGCCGTGGGCCAGAAGGTGCTCAAGGGCAACGCCACGGGGATCACCAGCGACATCACCGTCCCGTCGGGCACGGGCATCACCGCCGTGCACCGCGCCACCGTCACCCTGTTCATCGACCACCTCGTCGCCAGCGACCTGAACGTCGTGCTCACCAGCCCCGACGGCACCACGAGCCAGTACGTCACCTCCATCCGCGCCCCGTCCACCGCCGCCAACGCCGCCTCCGGCATCGCGATGGCCTCCTGGCGCCACCTCGGCGAGGCCCCCGAGGGCACCTGGTCGCTCAAGGTCTCCGACGGCCAGAACGTCTACGACTCGAACTGGACCTCGTGGACGCTGACCCTGGAGGGCGAGGGCGACGCCCTGCCGCCGGCGCTGAGCGTGCCGCGCGCTGCGCCCGCCCCCGTCCGTCCCCCCGCGCCCCCCGCCGCCGCCGAGGGCGAGGCGCTGTGGTGGAACGGCAGCCGCTGGTGCCGCGCCCAGCCCGACGGGACGGCGCTGGCCGTCTGGACGCGCGACGAGGCCGAGGCGGCCTGGGTCGAGGCGCAGCCCGAGGTCGCCCGCGCCGAGCGGCGCCTGAGGGGGTTCGGGCTGTGGAGGCTGAGCGGCCCCGCCGAGCGCCCGGCCCTCCTGGGCCGCGCTCCAGAGGGTCGGCCGCTCAGGGCCGGGCTCGTCTTCCGCGACGGCGAGGCCGGCGACGGACGCGTGCGCGTGCTGACCGGCCGGGTGCTGCTCCGGCTCTCGCCCACGCTGGAGCCGGCCGAGGAGCGGACCCTGCTCCAGCGGCTGGGCCTCGTGCGGGTGCGCGAGCAGAGCGCGGGCGCGGGCTGGGGCCTGTACGACGTGGCCGGCGGGGCCGAGGCCGTCCTGGGCACCGTGCGCCTGCTGCTCGAGACGCCCGGGGTGCTGGCGGCCGAGCCCGACTGGTGGGTCGAGCGCACGCCGGTCTGAGCGGGGGCGAGCGCCCGGGGCGCGGGGCCGGCCACGCGGCTGGTCCCGCCGGTCCGGGATTCGAGGCGGGATGGCGGAGGCCCCAGGGACCTCCGCCGGCAGGTTCTGGGTAGACGCGCCTTGCCACCGACGCGCTGGATGGAAGCGTTGCCGGGTGCCCCGCAAGCGGGGCGCCGGGAGCGGCCCTGAGGAGCAACGCCACCAAGATAGGCGATGCGAGGCACGTGCGGCGCGCTGGAG
>CAZPOZ010000084.1:0-9175 GCA_964588235.1 uncultured Planctomycetales bacterium | reverse complement strand
GCGGCTGGTGATCGACCTGCACCAGCTGCCCTTCATCAACAGCGCCGCGCTGGGCTACCTGATCAAGGTCCGGCAGACCCTGGACGAGCTCAAGGGCCAGCTGGCCCTCGTGCGGGTGCAGCCGGCGATCCGCAACATCCTGACGGTCACGAACCTGGCCCCGCTCTTCTCGCAGCACGAGTCGGTGGACGCAGCCCTCGTGGCCTGGGGCGTGCACGGGCACGCTCATCCGCCCGCCGCCGGCGACGCCCCCCGGCCCCGGGTGCGACGGCAGGCGCTCGCGCACCCCAAGCCCCGCTGAGCGGGCGCAGCGCCGGCGCCGCCGCGCCGCGGCGGAGGGCGGAGCGGCCCGGGACGGGCGCCGGGGTCGAGCGCGGGGGCCCCCGCTGGACTTCGGGGCTCGGGGGGGCGAGGGTGCGTGGCATGGCCAGCCCCTTCACCGTCGAGGTCACCGAGGCCACCTTCATGGAGGAGGTGGTCGAGCGCTCGCGCGAGCTGCCCGTGCTGCTCGACGTCTGGGCGTCCTGGTGCGGGCCCTGTCAGGTGCTGGGCCCGATCCTGGAGCGGGTCGTGGAGGAGCGGGGCGGGCAGGTGCTGCTGGCCAAGATCGACGCCGACGCCGCGCCGAACGTGACGGCGGCGCTGGGCATCCGCAGCCTGCCGACCGTGGCGCTGTTCCTCGACGGCCAGCCCGTGGACGGTTTCGTGGGCGCGCAGGGCGAGCGCGCGGTGCGCGAGTTCCTGGAGCGGCACGTGCCCGCGGAGCCGCCCGGCGAGGGAGGCGAGTCCCCCCGACCCCTGGCCGACGACCCCGACGAGGACGTGCGGCCGGGGCCGCCGCCCCCGCCTGAGCCGCCCCGGGGCGCGGGCGCGCCCGGCCCGGCGCCGAAGGGCGTGTTGACGCCCGGTCAGGCGCCGGTGGCGCCGCAGGGGGAGGCGCCTCCCGACCCGCTGGCGGAGGCCGACGCGCGCCTGCGTGCGGGCGACGTCGCCGGGGCGCGGGTGGCGGCCGACCGGTTCCTCTCGGAGAAGCGCGTGCGGCCTGGGGCGCGCCTGTTCGCCGCGCGGGTGGCGCTGGCCGGGCGCGACGAGACCGCCTTCCGCAAGCACCTCTCGGCCATCGAGGCGGAGACCCCGGACGCGAAGCGCGCGCAGCAGCTGGACGAGGCCTGGCGCCTGCTCGCGCTCGGGCGGCAGGACGTCGCTCCGTTCCGGGCGCGCCTGTCCGCCGACGCGGGTGACCACGAGGCGCGCCTGCGCGTCGCGCTCGGCGACGCCGCGGCGGGGCGCTGGCGCGAGGCGCTCGAAGGGCTGCTCGAGATCGTCGCTCGCGACAAGCGCTGGAACGAGCAGGCGGGCCGCAAGGCGCTGGTGGCCCTGTTCGCCGCCCTGGGCGACGCCCATCCCCTGGTGGACGAGTTTCGCAAGCGGCTGGTGATCATCCTCTGAGGACCATGGCCACCACGTGAGGGGTGGGGCCTCGCGGAGGCTGAGACTCCCCCCGCGGACGGGCCCACGGATGGCCTCGGAAGGCCGTTCCCGTGCCTCGCATCGACCAACTTGGCGGCGCTGCCTCTGAGGACCCGCCCGGGTCCTCGCCCCCTCCAGGACCGGCCGCAGGCGTCAACGGGCGCGGCGGGCTCGTCGCCGCTCGGTCGCCTCGCGCTTGCGGGCCTCGCTCCGACGGAACACGATCCGTCCGATCCAGAGCAACCCGAGGAACGCACCCAGGATGCCGAACAGCTCGAGCGCAAGCGCCCACTGGCCGGCCGCCAAGGGCAGCGCCAGGAACAGCGCAAGGAGGATGAGGCCCGTCAGGCTGGGCGCGCGCGCCTCGTCCGTGTCGACTTGCCCCCAGCGCATCCTTCCGTGATCCCCCTCCTGGAAGGCTCGCACCCCCGGCGAGACGTACCGAGCGTCACAGGCCGGGCAGTGCGTCCGATCGACGGGCACTCGGCCACCGCACTCCGGGCACTTCAGATGAAGCACGGACCGGGGGGGCCGCGACGGTGCCGGAGGCACCGGCTCCTGGCCCGCGGGTTCGGGCGAGGCTGCGCCGGGCTGCGCGACGCCGCCGCACTCGGGGCAGCGGAGGGGCCCTGCACCCAGCTCCGCTCCCCCGGCCGGGGAGCAGCCGCACGACGGGCAGGGGGCGGGGGCCACTTCGACCTCCAGCGGGCTTGGGGACGTGGCCGCGGGCGTCAGCGCGCCGCGGCCGGGACGGCCAGGAAGCGCGCGAGCCAGGCGTGCACCTCGCGGTACCAGAGCAGCGAGTTCCTCGGCTTGAGGATCCAGTGCCCCTCGTCGGGGAAGTAGACCAGCCGCGCCGGCACGCCCTTGGCCTTGAGCACGTTGTAGCAGGCCAGCCCCTGCGTGCCCGGCACCCGGTAGTCCTGGTCGCCGTGGATCACCAGCATCGGCGTGCGCATCCCCTGCGTGAAGCGCGCCGGGTTCCAGCGGTCGATGGCCTCCAGCCCGTCCCAGGGCTGCCCGCCGAAGGCCCGGTGGCGCCCCTGCGTCACGTCGCAGGCCCAGTGCGCCAGCGTGTCGTACACGCCCGCGTGGTTCACGATGCAGCGGAAGCGGTCCGTGTGCGCCGCCACCCACGCCGCCAGGTAGCCGCCGTAGGAGCCCCCCGCCAGCGCCAGGCGCTGCGGATCCACCAGCCCCGTGGCCACCAAGGCGTCCGTGCCGCGCAGCACGTCCCCGGTGGGCCGGTCGCCCCAAGCGCCCTGGATGCGCTGGGCGAAGTCGTTGCCCCAGCCCGTCGAGCCCTGGAAGTTCACCTGCATCACCACGTAGCCCGGAGCGGCGAACAGGTGCGCGTTCCAGCGGAAGCCGAAGGCGTCGCCCGAGACCCCGTGGGGCCCGCCGTGCACCACCTGCAGCAGCGGCCGCGGGCCGGCGGCCGAGCCCGGGGGCAGCACCACGAAGGCCTGCACCGGCGCTCCCCCGGCCCCCTCGAAGGTCGTCTCGAGCACCTCGCCCAGCGCCACGCCCGCGAGCGCGGCCTCCGTGAAGCGCGTGAGCCGCTGGAGGCCCGAGCCGTCGGCGGCCGCGGTCGCCAGCTCGGGCGGCTGCGTCAGCGACTGGTGGTTGAACGACAGGCGCCCGTCGGGCAGCCGACGCACCCCGCTCACCCAGCCCTCGGCCACCAGCGGCTCGGGCGTCCCCCCCGGCCGCGCGCGGAACAGCCCCTGGCGGCCCAGGTGCTCGGCGGTCAGCAGCAGCGAGCCGTCGGGTTCGACCTGCCAGTCCACCGGGCTGCGGTCCCAGTCGGTCAGCCAGGGGCGGTGCTCGCCCGTGCCCCGCTCGTAGCGCCAGATGCGCAGGCGGTCGGCGTAGAAGTCGGGATCCTCCGCACGGCCGTAGAACACGCTGGCGCCGTCCGGCGACCAGCGCGGGCGCCCGCAGCCCGCGGGGGCGTCGGCCGTGAGGTTCGTGGGCCCGCCCCCCGCCAGCGCCACGCGCCACACGCCGCCGCGCAGCCGCGAGCGCTGCGCGTCGAACCACGTCGCCCCGTAGACGACCTCCCGGCCGTCGGGCGAGACGTCGAAGTGGCCGGCGGGCTCCATCCAGTCGAACCAGTGGAGCGCGGCCGGCGTGAGGTCGGTCAGGCGCCGCGTGGCGAGGTCGAGGTGGAACAGGTGCACGACCTCGCCCGTCGTGATCCAGGTGTCCCAGTAGCGGAAGAAGCGCTCCTCGGTCACGTGCGCCTTCACCGGGTCGTCGGCGCGCCGCGCGGCCTCGGCGCGCGTGGCCTCGGGGCTGAGGTGGCCCGCGAGCAGCTGCGCGGCCAGCACCAGGCCTGAGCCGTCCGGCAGCCAGGCGAGGTCGAGCACGCCCAGCGGCAGGTCGCTGAGCCGCTCGGCCTCGCCGCCCGCCAGCGGCAGCAGGAACGCCTGGGGCCGCTCCGGCGCGCCCCGGCCCCCGCCCCCGCGCCCGTCCGCGGCGCCGGCCGCCTTGCGCAGGAACGCCAGGCGCTTGCCGTCGGGGGACCAGGCCGGCGACGACGCGGAATGCTCCAGGGCCGTGAGCGGGCGCGGATCGCCGCGCTCCACGAGGTCGAGCAGCCAGATCCGACCCCGTTGGAGGTTGGCCGCCACGTCGGGCGTGCTCACCGCCACGGCCACGCGCCGGCCGTCCGGCGCCGGGGCCGGCGCGCCCACGCGCGGCACAGCCCAGAGGTCCTCGGCCGTGAAGGGGCGGGTGCCCGGGCGGGCGGGGTGGACCGTGTGGAGCGCGGGGGTGGGCATGGGGTCGGAAGGTACTCGTCCGGCGCGTTCCTCCCCTCGGGCCGGCCGGGTGCGTAGGAAGAGGGCATGGACTTCGACGACCTCCGCCCGCCCCAGCCCCTGCCCCCGTCCCCGCGCCCGACGCCCCCCGTCCCGCGAGCCCGGCCGTGGGTGCCCCTGCTGCTGCTCGTGGCCGTGGGCCTGCTCGCCTGGCAGGTGTTCGGGCCGCGCCTGAGGCGCCTGACCGACCCCGACGCCGCGCCGCGGGCCGTCACGCCGCGCGGCGAGCTCGCCCCGGCGGAGCAGAGCACGATCGCCCTGTTCAAGGCGGCCTCGCCCTCCGTCGTGCACGTGACCAACGTGGCCCTGCGTCGCAACGCCTTCACGATGGACGTCTTCGCCCTGCCCCAGGGCACGGGCACCGGCTTCGTGTGGGACGAGCAGGGCTACGTCGTGACGAACGCGCACGTCGTGCGCGACGGCCAGCAGTTCCGCGTGACCCTCCAGGACGACAGCACCTGGCCCGCGCGCCTGGTGGGCACCGACCCCTCCACCGACGTGGCCGTGCTGCGCGTGGACGGCGCGCCCGGGGGCAAGCTGCGCGCCATCGCCGTGGGCACGAGCGACGACCTGCAGGTGGGGCAGTCGGTGTTCGCCATCGGCAACCCCTTCGGCCTGGACCAGACGCTCACCACGGGGGTGATCAGCGGGCTGGGCCGCGAGATCCAGGCCGAGGACGGTCGGGCGATCCGCAACGTGATCCAGACCGACGCGGCGATCAACCCGGGCAACTCCGGCGGGCCGCTGCTCGACAGCGCCGGGCGGCTGATCGGCATGAACACGGCCATCCTGTCGCCCTCGCGGGCCAGCGCGGGCATCGGCTTCGCCGTGCCCGTGAGCACGATCAACCGCGTCGTGCCCGGCCTCATCCGCGGCGAGAAGCCCCAGCGCGCGGGCCTGGGCATCCTCATGGCGCACGACGGCTACCTGCGCCAGCGCGGGCGCTCGGGCGTGCTGGTCAGCGGCGTGGTGCAGGGCGGCTCCGCCGAGAAGGCCGGGCTGCTGGGGATCCGCGTGGATCCGGCCACGGGCGAGCGGCTGCTGGGCGACGTGATCGTGGCCCTGGACGGCCAGCCCGTGCGCGGGAGCGAGGAGCTGGTGGCCGCGTTGTCCGGGCGCTCGGTGGGCGAGCGCGTGAAGGTCACCGTCGAGCGGCCCGAGGGGCGCCAGGAGCTCGAGGTCACGCTCCAGGCCGTCCCCGGCGGCTGAGCGCGGACGCCCCCCGGTGAGGCGACGCGCGGCGCGCGCGGCACGCCGGGGCGCCTCAGCGGGGGATCTGCTGGGACACGCAGTGGAGCGTGCCCATGCCCTCCACCAGGCGCTCGCAGCGGATCGGCACCACGCGCCGCCCGGGGAAGCAGCGGGCCAGCGCGCGCAGGGCCGGCCCGTCGTTGGCATGGCCGAACACCGGCACGGCCACGCAGGCGTTGGCCACGTAGAAGTTCGCGTAGGAGGCCGGCAGGCGCCGGCCGTCGCCCGCCTCCACCCGCCCGGGCATGGGCAGGGGCACCACCTCGAGCGGCCGCCCGTCCTGGTCGGCCATGGCCCGGAGCCGCCGCAGGTTCTCCCGCAGCGGCCCGTGGTTGGCGTCCCGCGGGTCGTCCTCGACCACGGTCACCACGGTCGTGGGGTTCACGAAGCGCGTGAGGTCGTCCACGTGCCCGTCGGTGTCGTCGCCCTCGATGCCCTCGCCGAGCCAGAGCACGTGCCGCACGCCCAGGTGCTCGCGCAGCCGCTGCTCGACCTCCTCGCGCGTCAGGTGGGGGTTGCGGTTGCGGTGCAGCAGGCACTGGGTGGTCGTGAGCAGGGTGCCCCGCCCGTTGCCCTCGATGCTGCCGCCCTCCAGCACGAAGGGCACGCGCTCGACGGGGAGCCCCAGCACGCGCCGCGTGCGCCAGGGGATGTCGTCGTCGCGCTTGAGCGTCTCGTACTTGTCTCCCCAGGCGTTGAAGGTGAAGTCCAGCGCCAGGCGGCGGCGCGCGCGGCCCCGGCCCCGGGCCACGACGATCGGGCCGTAGTCGCGGAACCAGGAGTCGGCCGTGACGACCCGGTGGAGCGCGACGCGCCGGGCCCCGGCGGCGCTCAGGAACGCGCGCGCCCGCGCCTCGGTGGCGGCGTCCTTCACCAGCAGGTGCACGGTCTCCCCCTGGCTCACGGCGGCGGCCAGCTGCGCCAGCGCGTGCTCGGCCTCGGGCACGCAGCCCGGCCAGGTGAGCGGGTCGTGGGGCCAGGCGAGCCAGGTGCCCTCGTGGCGCTCCCACTCGGCGGGCCAGGAGAACCCGCGCTCGCGGGGCGTGGGGCGGGCGAGGTCGGCCGGGCGCCGGGCCGGGGCGGCGCGGCGGGGGCGGCGGGCCGGGGCGCGCTCAGGCATGGGGCCCCTCGTGCAGCCAGCGCCGGGTCAGGTCGCCGTAGGCGTCGATGCGCCGGTCGCGCAGGAAGGGCCAGCCGTGGCGCTGGCGCTCCACGTCGGCGAGGTCGGCGGGCACGACCAGCACCTCGTCGCCCCCGCCCGCCTCGGCCGCGAGCGTGCCGTCGGGCCGGCACAGGAAGGAGCCGCCCCAGAAGCGCAGCTCGCCCTCGGCCCCCACGCGGTTGACGGCCGCCACGAAGCAGCCGTTGGCGATGGCGTGGGCGCGCTGCACCGTGCGCCAGGCGTCGTGCTGCGTGCTCTGGTGCTCGAGCTCGCCCGACCAGGTGCCGATCGCCGTGGGGTAGACGATCAGCTGCGCGCCGTGCAGGGCGGCCAGGCGCGCGGCCTCGGGGTACCACTGGTCCCAGCAGACCAGCACGGCCAGCCGGCCGACGCGCGTGTCGAAGGCCCGGAAGCCCAGGTCGCCGGGGGCGAAGTAGTACTTCTCGTAGAAGCGGGGGTCGTCGGGGATGTGCATCTTCCGGTACAGGCCGAGCAGCCGGCCGTCGGCGTCGATGACCACCGCGGTGTTGTGGTAGAGCCCCGGGGCGCGGCGCTCGAACAGGCTGCCCACGACCACCACGCCGCGCTTGCGGGCCAGCCCCTGGAGGGCCTCCGTGCTGGGGCCGGGGATGGGCTCGGCCAGCGCGAAGTGCGCGGCGTCCTCGGTCTGGCAGAAGTAGCGCGAGCGGAACAGCTCGGGGAAGCACAGCACCTGCGCGCCGCGCGCGGCGGCCTGCTCGCCGAGCTTCAGGTAGCGCCGGAGGTTCTCGGCGGGGTCGTCGCCCATCGACGACTGGACGAGGCCGACCTGGACCCCGGAGGCTCGACGGGAGGGACCGCGGGACGGCTTGGGCATCGCCACCTCCACGCCGCCACGCAGCGGCCCGCCGAACCTACGGCGCGCCCGATCCCGTGGCACGCGATTCCGCAGCGTCGCTCACCGGCCCAGCCACGGCAGCACGCCCGGCAGCGCCTCCGGCTTGACGATGCGCACGACGAGCAGCAGCAGGACGAGGCAGCAGGCGACGATCAGCAGCGCGTCCAGCGCGAAGAGCGCCCGGGCCAGGGCGCCGAGCAGGCCCACGAGGGCCTCCAGGGGGGCCAGCAGCGCGCGCAGCAGGCCGCGGTTGCGGGCCAGGCGTCCCTGGGCGGCGGCCAGGCTGGTGCGGGCCCCGTGGAACGCGGGCAGGGCCACGCGCGCCAGCACGACGAGCACGCCGAAGGAGATGGCCGCGTGGGTGGCGCGCCCGGCCCAGCCGGCGGGGACGCGCGCGAGGAGGGCCTCGCGCTCCGAGGCGGGGAGCAGGGCGATCCAGGCCGCGGCGGCCACGGGCAGGGCGCCGGCGAGCAGGAAGGCCCCCACGCCCCCCCGGCGGCGGCCGGGGCGCTCGCGCTCGCGGCGTTGCGGGGCGGTGGGCAAGGGCGCGGGCACGCGCCCACGGTACCCTTGAACGCCCGGCGAGGGTCCGCTGCCGGGCAGCGCCCGATCAGCGGGTGGCGGCGCGTTCCACGGCCGCGTCCAGCTCCGCGAGGGGGAGGCTCCGTCCGGCCCGGCGCGCCACCAGCGCACCGGTCCGCGCGAACACGAGCACCGCCTGGTCCTGCCTCAGCAGCCCGAGGGCCGCCGCCGCCTCCTGCGCGCTGGCCGGCTCCGGCTCCAGCTCCGCCCCCGTGCCCGCCAGCCGCGCCGCCAGCGCCGTGCGCTGCTCGTCCCGGTCCCGCGCACGCACCCGCCGCGTGCCCACCCGCACCCAGCCCCGGAGCATCGGCAGCACGCCCACCCGCAGCCCCCCGGCGCGGCCCGCCGCCGCCCAGCGGGCGAGCGCCGCGGTCGCGCCCGGCTCGCCCAGGTCGAAGTCGTCGGCCACCACCAGCACCCGCGGCCCGTCGTGCGGCGCCAGGAGCGGGCCGAGGTCGCCGACCCCGTGGAGCGCCGCGTAGCGGCGGGCGGCCGCCAGCGCCGCCCGCGCCTCCTCGTCGGGCGCCTCGGGCGCCAGACGCTCCGCCAGCGCCAGCGCCGCCTCCGCCGACCCCGGCGGCACGCGCTCCACCGCCTGGCGCGCGTGGGCGACCGCCGCGTCCAGCACCGCCCCCAGCGCCGCGCCCTCCGGCAGCACCCGGCCGTCGGGGAGCTCGAAGAGGCCCCCGTGCCGCTCCACGAGGTCGTCCAGCGCCGCCGCCGCCGCCGCCAGCTCGCGGGCGTCCAGCGCCGCCCGCAGCCGGGCGCTCGCCCGCGCGCGCGTCTCGGCCGGGGCCGGCGCGGTCGGGGACGCGGCCTCCCGGCCGCAGCCCGCCAGGCCGGACAGGAGCAGGACGACGAGGGCGGGCGCCCGCGGCAGGGGGCGGAGGCGTCGCGGCACGACGACGTTCTACCCCGCGTGCCCCAGCCCGCACGTCGCGTGAACGCACGTCGAATCGCGCGGTCCTGGCTGCGTCCTCGGGGCCGGGAGGCGGCGTCAGAGCTCCT
>CAZPOZ010000083.1:0-9208 GCA_964588235.1 uncultured Planctomycetales bacterium | reverse complement strand
GGCGACCCCCGTCCGGCGCACGCCCTGGCTGCGCGGCGGCGGGAGCCCGGCCCCTCCCACCAGCCCGCCCCGCCGCGCGCGCGGCACGACCAGGTCCGGCGGCAGCAGGTCGGGGTCGTCCAGCGCGCCCAGGGCCAGCGCGCCCACGGCGACCCGGCCCTCGTCGGCCCGCACCTCGGACGGAGGCCCTGCGGACGCCAGGGCCAGCAGGAGGGCGAGGGCCGTCCCCATCCCCCCCGGCCGGCGCCAGCGCCGCTCGAGGGGGACGGGGGTCGGTCGGGCGCGCTCCACGGGGTCAGCCTACGCGGCCCTGCCCGGCGCGGCGGCCGCCGGGGATGCAGCCGGCCGGGTCGGGCTACGAGCCTGCGACCCGATGCGGCGAGCCGAGCCGCGCGCACCGGGCGCCGATCCAGCCGGCCAGGAGGGCGCCCAGCGCGTGGAGCGTCACCCGCTCGAAGGTCAACGAGTCGTGGAACCCGGCCAGCCGGGCGACGAGGGGCTCCTCCGGACCCGGGAGCGCCAGGCCCTGGGCCAGCGCCGAGGCCCACGCCGCGAGCGCGCCCAGGACCCAGCCCCGGAGCGGGCTGCGGTCGCGAGCGAGCAGGAACGCGCCCGTCCCCAGGCCGAGCCCGACCAGCCACGGCGCCTCGCTGCCCGGCAGCAGCGCGGCGTAGGCCCAGCCGCCGCCGAGGGCGCCGACGGCTGCGCCCAGGAAGGGGCGCGCGTCCCACGCAAGCCAGTTCACGTCCGTGCCCTCACGCTCGGGCTCCTACCGCGGCACCTCGCCCGCCTCGGCCCGGGATGCACGGGCCCCCGGGGGCGAACGCTGGGAGCGGCGCCGTCCTGCCCGCGCGTCCACCGTCAGGCGCACGAGCCAGGGATGGGCCCACTCGAGCAGCCGGTCCCAGCCGGCCCAGCTCTCGGCGTAGCTGAACCGGCGGTCGTCCGGCTGGGTGTGGTGGAAGGCGTGGTAGCGGGCGCCCGCCAGGCCCCAGCGCGCCTTCGGGCGCGGGATGCCCTGGCTGCCCACGGGCACCGCTCCCCACCAGCGGTGCTGGTAGAGGTGGAAGAGCAGGCTGTGGGCCCACTTGAGCAGGGCCCCGAGCACGAAGCCCAGGTTGCCCGAGTAGAGGCTCAGGACGCTCCCGGCCAGCGTGGAGGCGAGCCCGGCGGTGTTGTAGGTCGCCCGCTCGCCTGCATCGAGCTGCGGCGCGTCCTTGGGGCGGCTGTAGCGCCGGTGGTGACGCGCGTGCGTGCGCGCGTAGCGCGTCCGGTCGTGGTGCACGAAGTAGTGGTCGAGCACGTAGACGAGGTCGGAGACCACGAACACCCCGGCCACCGCGCCCAGCACCCCGGCCGTGGACGCGCTCACGCCCCGGCCTCCGGGCGCGGGGCGAGCCGCCCGGAGCCCCCGCCCGGGCGGCGTCGGCCGGGCGTCGCCCCGGCCTGCCGCTCCGACCCTCGCTGCTCCGCTGCCCGCATGGAACGCCTGCCTCCGCAACCGGCCCGCCGCGGATGCTATCGGGAGGGGGCCCGGGTCAAGGCGCGGCGCGCGTGCCGCCTCGGCGGCAGGCCGTGCGTCGGGCACCTCGAGGTGGGGGGGCGTCGCGCTTCAGCGGGGCCCGGCGGCCGGCCAGACGCGGTTCTCGGTGACCGAGGTGGTCACGGTCTGGAGATAGGCCAGCAGACGCCGCCGGAGCGCCAGCGCCGCAGCCGGGTCGTTCGCCGAGAGGTCGCGGGCGAAGGTGGGGTCGGCGCGGTAGTCGAACAGGCCGACGTCCTGGCGCAGGTCGTGGAGCAGCGCGTGGCGGCCGTCGAAGATGCCGAAGCCCTGGTCGCGGAAGACGACCGCGTAGCGCGGCTCCCGGGGGTCGAGCAGCGAGCGCCCCATCGAGGCGTGCTCCGTCGGCAGCTGGAGCAAGTCGAGCACCGTGGGCAGCAGGTCGGGGTGGAAGCCGATCCGGTCGTTGCGGCCGGGGGCGACGAGCCCTGGGGCCAGCAGCAGCAGCGGCACGTGGAACGACTCGTAGTAGGAGTTGGGGGGGGAGAAGCGCGTGTGGTCGGCCGTGATCAGGAAGATCGTGTCGTCGAACCAGGGGCGCGTGCGGGCCTGGTCGAAGAGCTGCCCCAGGGCCCAGTCGCTGTAGCGCAGGCAGCGCTGGTAGCCGGTCTCGTGCGCGTAGGCGGCGTAGTCGGCCTCGAGGTCCGGGGGCAGCTTGTAGGGGTCGTGGGGGGACAGCGAGAAGAGCAGCGTCAGGAACGGCGCGCGCTCGCGGTCCAGCCAGGCGAGCGTGTCGGCGTAGAAGAGGTGGTCGAAGATGCCCCAGCGGCCGTCGCGCACGCGCTCGCTGCGGTCGGGGAAGTCCTCCTCGCTGCGGTAGGCGTCGAATCCGGCCAGGCGGCCGTAGGCGTCGAAGCCCATGATCGTCTTCTCGGCCCCGTAGTGGAACGAGGTCGCCCAGCCGTGCTCCTTGACGATCGAGCCCAGGCCGCGGAAGCGCGTCAGCTCCTGGCGCGACCCGATCACGGGTCGGCGGAAGACGCTGGGCACGGAGGTGATCAGGCTCGGGATGGCCTCGTTGGACTTCTGCCCGGAGGCCAGGAAGTTCGTGAACAGCAGGCCCTCGGCGCACAGCGCGTCGAACCGGGGCGTGCGGGTGAGGGTGCGGCCTCCCTCCTCGTGGGGGCCCACGTTGGCCCAGGTCCACGACTCCATCAGGATCAGCATCACGTTGCGGCGGCGCAGCGGCTGCGTGGGCCGCGTGGCCCGGCGGAAGGGGTGCCGCGGGTCGGGGGCTTCGTCGGCGGCGATGCCCAGCATGCCGTGGACGAGCGCGACCGCCTCGGCCTCGGGCATCGCGCGCACCGTCTGCAGCGGCTTGAGGACGCCGCTGAGCAGCACCGTGTAGGTCGTGTTGAGCGTGAGGTAGCCCACGGCGCTGCTGGCGGAGTGCTTGAAGGCGTCGGCCGTGCGCAGGATGCCCTCCTGCAGGCCGCCGCGGATCCCCAGGACGGAGAGGGCGATCAGCACCCCGCCGCTGGCGAGCGTGGGCAGCACGGGGCCTTCGGGGCCGCCCACGCGGGCGTGGACGCGCGCGGCCAGGCGCTTGAGCAGCACGACGAACGCGGCGCCCGCGAGCAGCACGCCCGCGCACAGCAGCGGGAACTCGGTGAACCACTGCGGCACCATGCTGGCCAGCTCGCGGGGGTTCTCGAAGGGCTCGTAGAGCAGGCGCCGCTGGACGTTGGGGTAGTAGCCGTAGTCGGCGACGTTGAGCATCACGCAGGGGACGTTGAGCAGGGCGAACAGCGCGAAGCACAGCCCCCGGAAGCGGGCGCCGGCCACGCGGGGCAGGTGCACGTTCCACAGCACCATGAGCGGGGCGTTGATCATCAGCAGGGCGGCGACGTCGAAGCGCAGCCCGTGGACGAAGGCCAGGGCCACCTCTCCGGCCGGCGCGTCGGCGAGGAAGCGCCGGTTCACGATCAGGAAGCCCAGGCGCAGCAGGCCGTAGACCCCCACGAGGAGGGCCAGCAGCGCGAGCGTGAGCTTGGACCGCCGGGTCAGCACGGGCGGGGGGCTCCCGGGGGGGGGCGGCCCCGGCGGATGCCGGCCGGTCGCCGGTGGGCGGGGGCGGGGGGGAAAGCGAACGAGGACGGGTGTTGGGCACCCGTCCTCGTGGGGCAGCGTCTGGCGTGCCGTGTCCCAGCCGGATCGGCGGCCGGGTTCTGGTGCTACTTCTCGGACTTGGCCTTGCGCTTGATGTCCTGGCCGTGGGCGCGCTTGTAGGTCTGGATGTCGCGGATGCGCCCCTTCGCGTCGCGCTTGGCATAGAGCTTGGTGCCCTTGCTGCTGCGGTGCGTGGTACGGCGGGCCTTCTTCTTCGCTGCCACGATGGAGCCTCCAGGTGCGTGCAGACGATGCGCGACACCCCGAGGGCGGCACGCGGGCACGCGCCGGCACTGTAGCGCTCCCGGCCGCCCGTTCCAAGCGGCCCGTCAGTCGGGTGGTGCTTCGCGGTCCTGCCGCGGGTGCTGTCGCGCGTGTCAGGCGGACGGGCGCGACGAGCGGGTAGGTTGCCGGCCACGACGACCACAGGCTGCGCTCCGGCCACAGCCTGCCCCTCCCTCGACGTGTCGTCTCGCCTCGCGCCCGTCTCCCGCACGGGGGTTCTGGTGGACGTCCCAGAGGCACCGGCGCGCCCGGAGGGGAGCGGAGGGCCGATGAGGAGGGCGACGCGGGTGCTGCCCCCGCGAGCCCGAGGAAGCGGCCCGACCGCCCCCTCCCGGCGCGCCGCACGTACAGGCCACGCCAGCCCGCGACGACCACAGGCTTCGCTACGGCCTCAGCCTCCCCCCCCAACCCGGTCGCTGGTCGAATCCAGTCGCCTCGAATACCAGCCCGTAAACGACGAGCGCTGGCGGCCCCAAGGGCCGCCAGCGCTCTTGAATGGTCGGGGCGACTGGATTCGAACCAGCGACCTCCTGGTCCCGAACCAGGCGCGCTACCAAGCTGCGCTACGCCCCGAATGGCGTCCGTCGGAGTGTAGCCGAAGCGCCCCGGCGAGCCAGCCCCGCCCAGGCCCCTCCCCCAAGGGCCCCGCCGCCCCACCCACCCCCAGGCGGTCCGCCCGGGTATCTTCCGCCCCGCATGGATGCCCACGTGGACCGCGCCCGCCTCTACCTCGACCGGCGCACCACCGCGGCGTTCCTCGCCACCGTCGGCCGCGATGGGCTGCCCGAGCTCGCCCCCTTGGTCGCCCCACGCCTCGCCCCCGATGGCACCCTCGCCGCCGGCGAAGAAGAGGCCGTCGGCGGCGCCACCTTCCGCAACCTGCGCGCCCAGCCCCGCGCCACCCTGCTGCTGCTCGACCCCGTCAGCGACCCCCGCGCCCGCGACGGCGCGCGCCTGAGCCTGGAGTTCCTCGGCGCCGAGGAAGACGGCCCCGACCTCCAGAACCTCACCGAGTGGCTCGCCACCTTCGCCCCCGGCCGCCGCGTCCGCCGCCGCCTGCTCTTCAAGGTGCTCGGCGCCTCGCCTTACCGCGCCGAGCCCGCCCCCGGCCCGCAGGCCAAGGCCGCGCCCGCGCCCCCCGCCCCGCCTTCGGCCTGAACACGATCGGCCCGGCCGCCGCAGCCGCCGCTCCACCGGGTCGGCCGGCGCCGTCAGCGCGCAGGGTCGGCCCGCGGGCTCACCCTGCGCACCATGCGGATCTCGTTGCCGGCCTCGTTCCAGCCGACCTCGTCCATGTAATGGCGCACGAGGGCCAGCCCCCGCCCGTGCAGCGCGCTCGTGTCGCCCAGCGGCCGCTGCGTCAGCTGCCCGGGATCGAAGCCCGCACCCTCGTCGCGCACGCGGTAGACCACGCGGTCGGCCAGGTACTCGACGTGCACGTGCACCCGGCGCGAGGCGTAGGCCGGGTCGGCCAGCCGCTCCTTGACCAAGCGGTCCATGCCGCCGGGGTCCGACATGGCTCGCGTCTTCATCTCGTAGCTGATGCCCAGGTTCCCGTGCTCGATCGCGTTGGCCAGGGTCTCGTACAGCGCCAGCTTGATCTCAGCCAGCGGCAGGTCCCAGCCCGGGTAGCCCTGGGTGAGCTCGCGCCCGAGCCAGGCCACCACGCGCGAGAGCACCGCCGGCTGGCCCGGCAGCGAGAGCGAGGTCGTGCGCGAGGCCACGACGTCGAGCACCGGACGCAGATCCTGGTCCTCGGCCACCGCGCGGTAGATGCGGTCCAGGACGAACTCGATCTCCGCGGCGTCGAAGGGTTTGCTCACGAAGTTGACCGCGCCCAGGTCGAGCGAACGGCCCAGCTGCTGACGGTCCAGGGCCGCCGCCACGATCACCACCGGGACCCGCGGATCGTGCTCCCGGATCTGCGCCAGCGCGTCCAGCCCGTCGAGGTCGGGCAGCCGCAGGTCGAGCAGGATCAGGTCGGGGTGCCGCTCGCGCGCCAGGTCCACGCCCTGGCGCCCGTCGGCGGCCTCGACCACGTCGAAGCCCCGCCGCAGCGCCATCGTCCGCAACAGCAGGCGCACGTCGGCCACGTCGTCCACGATCAGGGCCAGGGGGCGGGGCGGGGCGGAAGCGATGGGGGCACCTTCACCGGGGGGCCAGGGCGGATCTTCCACGGACGCTCACGGAACGCCAACCTCGGCCCTCGCAGGAGCCCCGTGGCCCGTTCGTCCCCGGTTCGGTACCCTCTGCCCCCTGGTGCGGTCCCCCGGGCTCCGGGGGGGCCCGGCTGGAGGCCCGCGTGAGCGCGGAGACGGTGCGCTTCACCTGCCTGCGCTGCGGCAAGCCGTTCCGCGCGCCCCGGGCCCAGGTCGAGCAGGGGGGCGGGCGGCTGGGCGTGCGCTGCGCCGCCTGCGGCAAGGCGATGCGCGTGCGGTGGGCCGAGGGCCAGCTCGAGGTGGAGCCCCTGCCCGACGGCGCCGCGCCGTCCGCGCCCGCCGCCGGCGCCGCCCCCCCGGGCGACCTGGCGGGGCTCCCGGCGGCCGGAGCGCGGATCGGCCGCTACGAGCTCAAGGGCCTGGCCGGGCGCGGCGGGATGGGCGCCGTCTACCGGGCCTTCGACCCGGCCGGCAACCGCACCGTGGCCCTCAAGCTGCTCGCACCCGGCGCGCCCGAGGAGGCCGCCGCCCGGTTCCAGCGCGAGATCGAGGTGCAGGGCAACATCCACCACCCGCACCTGATGCCGATCTTCGACTCCGGGGAGGTGGACGGGCAACGCTACTACACGATGGAGCTGCTGCGCGAGCCCTTCGAGCTCTCCCAGCTGATCCTGCTGGCACGCTCGGGCGAGGCCGCCCGGGCGCCCCGGCTCCGGGCCCTCTCCACGCTCGAGGGGCTGGTCCGGCACGTGCTGCTGCCCGTGTGCGAGGCCGTGCACCACGCCAACGTCCGCGAGGGCGTGCTGCACCGCGACCTGACCCCGAGCAACGTGCTCGTGGACGCCATCGGCCTGCGGCCCTACGTGATCGACTTCGGCATCTGCGCCCTGCTGGAGAAGCACCCTGCGCGACTCTCGCGCCTGAGCGCCCCGCCGGCGGCCGTCGAGGGCGGGACGCGCCGCGTCACCGGCACCCTGACCTACATGCCCCCGGAGCAGCTGCGCGGCCAGCACGACCGGCGCGGGGACGTGTGGGGGCTGGGCGCGCTGCTCCATGCCATCGTGACGGGGGAGGCTCCCCTGGCGCCGGCCGTGAAGGCCACGGTGCCTCGCGCCGACCGGCTCGAGGGCCTGGCCCTGCTGATCGAGCAGGCCGAGCGCGAGGGAGACCTCGCCGAGGCCGAGGCCTTCCGCGCCAAGCGCCGCGAGCTCGAGGCCGGGCGCGAGCGCACGGCCGCCGACCTGCAGCGCGACATCCTGGAGGGGCGCTACCAGCCCCGACCCCTGCTCGACGCCGCGCTCGAGTCGATCATCGCCAAGGCGCTGAGCCCGGATCCGGCGGGACGCTACCGCAACGCCCGCGCGCTGGGCCACGACTTGGCCGCCTGGCTGGAGGGGCGGGCCGTGGAGGCGCTGGTGGAGCGCCACCGCGGCCTGGGGCGCTGGGTGTACCGGCTGCGCCTCTCGCTGCGCCGCAACGGCCGCTGGATCGCCGCCGCGGCCGCGGCGCTGGCGCTGGGGGCCGGGGGCCTGGCCCTGCTCGGCCGCGGGCCGACGGGCCCGGGCCTGCCGGAACGCAAGCTGTCCGCCGCCGCCCGCTGGCGGGAGGCCAGCCTCGCGCGGCCGCCGTTGGCCGGGGCCGCGCGGGAGGCCTTCGGCGCCTGGGTGGCCCTGGATCCGTCCGACCCCGCCCCGTTCGAGGCCTTGGCGGGCCGCCAGGCCGACGACGAGCTGCAGCAGCGCAGGGCGGAGCGCGAGCGGCTGCTGGGCGAGCTGGGCGAGGCCGAGCGCTCCGGCGACCCCCGGAGGCTCGAGGGGGCCGTGGCCCAGGTCGTGGCGCTCGCGGAACGCACCGGCGAGGAGGGCCTCCTGGGCCGCGCCCGCGGCGAGCGCCCCCTCACGCTGACCGGGCCCGGAGCCGCCGCGTTCCGGGCGCTGCGTCCCGTCTCGGCCGAGGGCGCCGTGGGCCCCGCGCAGCCGCCCGCTCCGCGCCTGCCCCCCGGCCGCTGGATCGTGGTCTGCGAGGAGGGCGGCCAGGAGGTGTGGACCCCCGTGGAGCTGCCGCGCGGCGAGGGCGCCTTGACGGTGGGGCCCGTGCCCGCGCCCGCGGGCGTGCCGGCGGGGATGGTGTTCGTGCCCGCGGGCCGCGTCGAGGGGCCCACCGGGGACGGCGCCGTGCCGGCGCTGCTCTGGGAGCGCAACGAGGTGAGCGTGGCCCGTTACGCCGCCTGGCTGGCCACGCTACCCCTGGCCGAGCAGGAGCTGCGCGTGCCCCGGCTCGCAGGCCTGCTGGGCGAGGCCCCGCGGCCGCTGTGGCGCCGGACCGAGTCGGCCTGGGCGCCACCCGGCGGGACGAACCCCGACCATCCCGTCGAAGGGGTCTCGGTCTACGACGCGCGGGCCTTCGCCGCGGCGCAGGGCCGGCGCCTGCCCACGGCCGCCGAGTGGGCCTGGGCCGCCAGCGGGCCCTTCCGCCTGCCGACCGCCGCCGGCTCGCTGGCGCGTGCGTTCCAGCGGGCGGCGGCGCCCACCTCCGGGGCGGGCGCCCTCCTCCCCCACGCCGTGGGCACCGACCCGGAGGACGTCTCCCCCTTCGGCGTGCGCGACCTGGCGGGGAACGTCGCCGAGTGGACCGGCACGCTCGCGACCGTGGGCGGCGTGAGCGGCTGGCTCGTCATGGGCGGCGGCACCGGCCTGCCGCCCGAGCGCGCGCTGGTGGCCCGGGCCCAGCCCGAGCCGGGCTGGCGGCCCCTGCAGGGCGTGGGCATCCGCCTGGTGGTGCCGCCCGCTCCCTGACCGGGCCTCGGCGCGACGCCCACCCCAACGCGCTGAGCGGCCCCCTGCATGGGAGCTCCCGACTCCCCCTATCGGGCCGCGTCCAGGGCCGAGACCGGCGCGGGCTCCGCCGCCACCTCCTGGCTGATGCGCATCGAGCAGAACTTCGGGCCGCACATCGAGCAGAACTCGGCCGACTTGAAGTACTCGCTGGGCAGCGTCTCGTCGTGCATCCGCCGCGCCGTCTCGGGGTCGAGCGAGAGGCGGAACTGCTCGTTCCAGTCGAAGGCGTAGCGAGCGCGGGAGAGGGCGTCGTCGCG
>CAZPOZ010000082.1:0-9264 GCA_964588235.1 uncultured Planctomycetales bacterium | reverse complement strand
GGACACCCTGGCGGCCGAGCGCGCCGGCCGGCTCGCCGCGCGCCTCGACCTGCAGGCCACGCTCGCCGCGGGGAGGCGCGACCTCGCCGACCCCCTGGCCGCGCGCCTGGCTGCCCAGGCGCAACGCGTGCCCGGCGGCGTGGTCTTCGGGCCCGCGGGGGAAGGCGCCGCGCCGCCCGAGCGCTGGCAGGACGACCCGGTGGAGACCACGGCCCTGGCCCTGCACGCCCTGCTCGCGGCCGGGGCGGGGGCCGACCTGGTAGAGCCCGGCGTGGCCTGGCTGCTGCGGCAGCGGGTGCAGGGCGTCGCCTGGCGCAGCACCCGCGACACGGCGGCGGTCGTGGCCCTGCTGAGCGCCGAGGTCGCGCGCGAGCGGGCGCAGGGCGTGCGGCGCGCGTTCCGCGTGAGCGCGGGCGGGCGGACGCTGGGCACGATCGAGGTCGATCCGGCCGACCCCGCGGCCCCGGCGGCCCTGGACGTGTCCGCCCTCGAGGGGGGCGCCGCGCCCGGCGACGGGCGGCGGCTCGAGCTCGCGGTGGAGGGCCCCGGGGCCGTCGCGGCCACGCTCACGGTCGGCGGCTTCGTCAGCGGCCCGGCCGTCGGGGCCCTGGAGGCCGGCTTCCGCGTGGAGCGGCGCTGGTTCCGGCTCGAGCCCGTGCGGGGGGAGGGCCGCGTCGCGCACGAGCGCGTGCCGGTCACCGAGACCGTGCCGGCCGGCACGCTGCTCGAGTGCGAGCTGACGGTGACGAGCGACCGCGCGCGGGACTTCGTGCAGCTGACCGACCCGCACGCGGCGGGCTTCGAGCCCGAGCGCGCGCTGGGGCTGGACGTGCGCGGTCGGGCGCCCGCCCTCGAAGCCGAGGTGCAGCGCTACGACGACCGCACCGAGTTCTTCGTCACGCGCCTCGCGGCCGGCACGCACGTGCTGCGTCACCTCGTGCGGGCCACGCACGCCGGCGCCTACGCGGCCCTGCCGGCGCGCGCCCGGCTGATGTACTTCCCCTCGGTGCAGGGCTCCTCCCGGGGCGAGGTGCTGGAGATCACGCCGGCGACGGGCGGTGCGCGATGAGCCCCCGCCTGAAGGGGCTGGCGCTGGCGCTCGTCGTGGGCGCGGCCGGGACGGTGCGCGGGGGCGAGGCCCCGCGGCCGGCCGCCGCGCGCCTGACGATCACCTCCCCGCGCGGGGGGCAGACCGAGCAGCGCGTCGTGCGCATCCAGGGCACCGTGACCGGCGTGGCGGCCGAGCGCCTGACCCTGGTGCTCAACGGCGTGCCGCTCTCGATCCCGCGGCAGGGCGACCGCTTCGAGACCGAGCAGGTCCTCGCGCCCGGCCCCAACGCCCTGCGCGTGCGGGCCGAGACCCGGGACGGCCCGGTGGAGGACCAGGTGGCGGTGTTCGCCCGCGTGCCGGCCAAGGATCTGCGCGTCACCCTGACCTGGGACACGCCGGGGACCGACGTCGACCTCTGGGTCACCGGGCCGGACGGCGAGAAGGTCTTCTACGGTCACCGCCAGGGCGCCTTGGGGGGCACGCTCGACACCGACGTGACCACGGGCTACGGCCCGGAGACCTTCACGCTGGCACGTCTGGCCCCGGGGGCCTGGCGCATCCAGGCGCACTACTACGGAGGCGCCTCCCCCACCTGGGTCGAGGTCAACGTGATCGAGCGCGAAGGGCAGCCCGACGAGGCCCGCCGCACCCTCACGGGGCTGCTCCTGGCCGCCGGAGACATCCTGGAAGCGGGCGAGGTCACGCGCTGAGAACGGGCGACTAGAACGTAACCATTTGAATTTCATCTGGTTACGTCGATGCATCCTCCGGGCTCCCGCGCCGGCGGCGCCCCGAGCCACCGGCCGGCCGGGGCTGTCCCCCCCCCGCCCTAGGCTTCGGCCATGGTCGCCGAGAGCCTGCGCCGCGAAGCCGGGACCCTGGGCATGGTCGCCCTGGGCCTGGTCCTCGCGCTGTTGATCTGAGAGGCGCTGCGCGCCGCTCGAGCCCCCCGCCCCGTCGGGCGGGCCGGAGCGTCGTCGTGGCGTGCGCTCCGCCGCGGCGGGGGAGCCCCGAGCGCGGCTGCTCCTGGGCCCTCGACCGGCGCGCGTGACCCGCGGGGCCCCCCAGGCGATGACCGGGCATGACGCCCCTGCGCGCCGCCGGCACCGTCCGCGACCTGCTCAACGGCCTGCCCGAGCGCTGGCTGCCGGAGTGCGGCCGGAGGGTCGGGTGGGCGCTGCACGGCCTGGCCGCCTTCCTGGCCCCGGGGCGCTCGCGGTCGGCGCAGGCGATGGCGGCGCTGCTGCTCCACGCCCCTCCCGAGCCTGGGCTGCTCGCCTGCGCCCGCGGCACCACCGTCTGCGGGGCCCTGCTGGGAGCCTGGCGCCGGGGCGCGGTCGTCGCGCGCCTGTGCGCGCAGCTGCGCCGCCGTGCGCCGGTCCCGGGCCCACGCCCGCTGCTGCTGCTCTCGGGGGTGGGCTACGTCGGGGTCGCGCGACGGGTGGCCCAGGCCCTCGCCTGGCCTCACCACGACCTGGAGGCGCCTCCCCGCCGCGGGGGCCACGCCCTCTGGACGCCCTTCCTCGGGCGCTGGTGCTGCGTGGACGCCCGGCCCCTGCGCGCCGCCCGCCGTCGGGGGCGTCCCGTGCGGCTGCTGCTGGCGCTGCCGGGCCCGCAGGGGCGGGCGGAGGCCTGGCTGAGCCCCGACCTGGCTGCGGGCGCTGCGGGCCTGCCCGCCGGGACGGCCGTGGCCGCGACGGCGGCCGCCGCCCTCGAGGCCCTGGGCCTGATCGTGCGCAGCGCCCCCGAGCGGGTCCACTGGGGCTGGCCGCGGCTGTCCCTGCGGCCCACCCCCACGCTCCAGGGGCACGCGCTCAGCTCGCGCTGGGCCCCGTGGGTCGCCCGACGAGCGCGTCGGCGCGCGCGGCCAGGGCGTTGAGCCGGGCTTCCAGGGCGCAGCGCAGGGCCTCCAACCCCTCCCGCGACAGGTCGGAGGCGACGTGGATCGGGCCCTCGGCGCACACCACCCCCCGGGCGAAGGGCGAAGGCAGGACGAAGCGGGCCCAGGAGCGCCGCAGCACGAGCGCCGGGCTCCACGAGGTCCGCACGAGCCAGATCGGCAGCCCGCTGGCCCGCGCCAGGTGCAGCAACCCGGGCTTGAGCTCGCGCGCCGGGGGCCGCGGGCCGTCGCAGACCACCAGCAGGGAGTGTGCGCGCTCCCGGGCCAGGCGCTCGAGCGCGCGCAGGGCCTCGGCCCCGCCGCGAGCGGAGGAGCCGCGCACCGCGCCGCGGAAGCCGACGGCCTGAGCCGCGGCGGCCATGAGCGCGCCGTCGCGGCTGGCGCTGGCGAGCACGCGGGTCGGCCGGTGCCGTGTCCAGCGCGAGAGGTAGCCGCAGGTGTGCAGGAAGTCCTGGTGCCAGACGCCGAAGAGGGCCGGCTCGCGGCCCCGCAGCAGCTCGAGCAGGCGCGGGTCGTGCCTGAGCCGCGCGCCGCCGAACTGAGCCCAGCGCCAGGCGACCATCAGCGGGCGCACCAGGGCCCGGGCCCCCCGGCTGGCCAGCAGCTCCTTGGCGAAGGTCACCGGCGCCCCCCTACCGCCCCAGCAGCCGTCGGGCCCGGGGGCTCTCGCGGCGCGCGAGGATCTCGCGCGCGGCGGCGCGGGCCGGCTCGGGATCGCCCAGCCCGGCCAACGCCTCGGCCGCCTTCAGGCGCAGCGCGTCGTCGGCCTCCGCGTCGGCCACGAGGCGCCGCAGCGCCTCCAGCGCCTCCGCGGCGCGCCCGAGGTCCGCGAGCTCGTAGGCGCGCACGACCCAGCCCTCGTCGCGCATGGAGCGCGCGAAGCGGTCCTGCGGGTCGGCCGCGGCCAGCGCGCCGAAGGCCTCCACGGCCCGCTCGGTGTCGGCACCGATCCAGGCGCGGATGCCCTCGTGGTAGGGCTTGGACGCCTCCACCTCGGCCTGGAAGGCCTCGCTCGGGGGCGCCGTCAGCAGCTCGTCGGCGCGGGCCCGCCCGATGGCGAGGCGGGCGGCCGTGGCGCCCTCCTCGTGGACGAACCACGCCCGACCGGCGCGGAACTCGAGCAGCAGGCGGTCGTCGGTGCTCGCCGGGCCCGAGCCGGCGAAGATCGCCGTCGAGCGCGGGTTCCTCAGGTGCAGCGACAGCAGGCGCCCGGGGAGCCGCAGGCCCAGCGGCGCCAGCGGCGCGCCCGCGGGCCCCCGCAGGCGCGCGCGCAGCCGCGCCTCGTCCACGCGGATCGGGGCCTCCGCGCCCACCAGGATCAGATCCAGGCCCGCCTGGAACACGTGGGTCCCCGGGAAGGCCCGCTGGAAGCCCCGCAGCGCCAGGCGCACGTCGTCGGTGCTCAGCTGGTAGAGGGGCAGCCACTGGCAGAACAGCCCGCCGGGGGCGAGGCGCGCCCGCACGGTGGCGTAGGCCTCCAGCGAGTACAGCGCCGCGCAGCCGGCCACGCCGGGGTGGATGGGGTCGCTGGTGAGCACGTCGAAGCGCTCGGCCAGGCCGCGCAAGGAGCGCCGCGCGTCGCCGGGCACGACCACGGCGCCGGCCGGCAGGCCCGCCCCTTCGCCTTCGAAGAGGGCCGCGGCGCGCACCGCCTCGGGCTCGAGCTCCAGCACCACCAGTCGCTCCGGCCCGAACGCCGCAGCCGCCTGCGCGGTCCGGCCCGTGCCGAGCCCGATCAGGCCCACCCGGCGCGGATCGGGATGCAGCGCCAGCGGCAGGCTGCCCAGCAACGTGAGGTGCAGACGGTCGGTGGGCTGCGAGGAGGCCTCGATCTTGCCCTCCACCCACAGCTCGCGACGTCCGTCCCGGTCGCGCACCACCACCGTGGTCGCGCGCCCCTCGGCGAAGAACAGCGCGGGCGCGTCCTCGAGGTCGAACTCGTCGGGCAGGAACGAGGCGCCGACGGCGTCGCGCCCGGCCGCGTCCCCGACCGGCCGGACGAAGGGCTGGGCCAGGAGCCCGAGCCCCAGCAGCGCCAGGACGGCCCGCGCCCGCGCCGGCAGCAGGACCGCCGCGGCGAGCAGCGAGAGCCCGGCCGCCCCCCGGAGCACGGCGGCGCTGCCCACGGCCGGCAGCCACAGCAGGCCGGTGACGAGCGCCGCGCCCGCCGAGCCGGCCGTGTTCCAGGCCAGCAGCCGGCCGGCGGCGCGCGCGCCCGCCGGCCCGGCCGCCACCGCGGCGCGCAGCAGCCACGGCAGGGCCGCCGCGGAGAACAGCACCGAGGGCACGAGCAGGAGCCCCGCCGCACCGGCGCGCAGGGCCAGCAGGTCCAGCTCGTCGCCCGCGAAGGCGCGGGCCCTCTCGGCCGCCGCCCGGGCCACGGGGGCGATCGCGGCCGGGAGCAGGGCGACGGGCAGCGCCGAGAGGGCCAGCCAGCCCGCGGCGACCCGCGCGCCGCCCTGGCCGCGACGGGGCCCGAGCAGCAGGCTCGCCAGCGCCAGCGCCAGCAGGTAGGCCGCCAGCACCGTGGCGAACGACTGGGTGGTGGTGCCGACGGCCGGCGTCAGGCGCCGCACCCAGGCCACCTGCACGGCCAGGCCCGCCGCGCCGCCGAGGAAGGCCGCCGCGGCGACCGCGCCCCGGCCGGCGGCGGCCCCCGGGCCGACGGCGGCCTCCCCCGCGGCGGGCCGGGACGCCGCCGTCGCGCCGGACGGCCGCCCGCGGCGCAGCGCCACGCTCCACGCGGTCAGGGCCACCAGCCCCTGCAGTCCAGCCGCGGCCCCGAGCGTCCCCCGGTTGCCCAGGCGCTCGAGCAGCCAACCGGCCCCCAGCAGGACGCCCCCCACCGCTCCGACCGTGTTCCAGCCGTACAGCCGCCGCGCGGCGGCGCCCGCGCCCGCGGCCGAGGCCTCCCGGAGCCGCAGCGCCACGGGCAGCGTCGCTCCGAGGGGGGCGGCCCCCAGGGCGAGCAGGAGGGTCGCCAGCAGGGCCGGCACGGCGCCCTCGCCGGCCGCGGCCGGGCCCGGGGCCGCGTCGGCCAGGACGGCCAACGGCCCGGCCACGAGCAGCACCCCGCCCGAGAGCAGGGCCGCCGAGGCCTCCAGCAGGCCGAGGAGGGCCCACGGCCGGCGGCTGGCCTCCGCGGCCCGCCCGCCCGCCCACGCGCCCAGCGACAGGCCCAGCAGGGTGCCGGCGGAGACCGCCGCGCTCGTCAGGGCGCCCACGCCCAGGGCCGGGGCGAGCGCGCGGAACCAGACCGTCTCGTGCAGCAGGGCGGCGGCGCCCGAGAGCACGAGCAGCGCCGTGAGCAGCGCCTCGCGGCCGACCCCGCCCGGAGGGGCGTCGGGCGGCGCGGCGCGGACGGCCGGCGGTGCGGGCTCGGAGGGCACCCGCGCGCTACGCGTTCACGCGCTCCTGGAACTCGCCCGTGACCGTGCTGATGCGCACGCGATCGCCCACGTTGATGTGCGAGGGCACCTTGAGCACGTAGCCCGTCTCGACCTTGGCGTCCTTCTGCACGTTGCTGACCGTGTTCCCCTTGGCGGCGGGCTCGGTGTCCACGATCTCGAGCTCGACGTTGGCGGGCAGGGCCAGGCCGATGGGCGCCCCCTCGTGGAAGGTGACCTCGACCTTCTGGTTGGGCTTGACGTAGTTCATCGCGTCGCCCAGCACCTCGCGGGAGAGCCCGTACTGCTCGAAGTTCTCGCTGTCCATGAAGACCGGCCCGGTGGTGGCGTCGTCGTAGAGGTACTCGGCCTCGCGCTTGTCCAGCCAGACCTGCTCGACGGTCTCGCTGCTGTTGAAGCGCTGGGTCACGTGCTGCCCGCTCTTGAGGTTGCGCAGCTTGGCCTGCACGAAGGCGCGCAGGTTCCCCGGGGTGCGGTGGTGCACCTCGACGGCCACCCACAGCTGCCCGTTCCAGGAGATGATGCTGCCCTTGCGGAGCTCGTTGGCCTGCATGTGGCGGGATCCCGGAGGAAGCCGCCGAAGGTACCGCGGAGGCCGCGCGCGTCACCCCGTGGGCGGAGAGTGGGCCGTGGGCCCGTTTCCTCCCGCCCAGGGCGGGCGACGCGCTGGGCTGGGGGCGCCCCGGCCCGCCCCGCCGCCGGGGACGGGACCGGGGCCGCGCGGTCAGCGGGCGAGCACCTGGCGGCCGCCGCGGGTGGTCGTGCGGTTCACGTACTCGAGCGAGATCTCCTGCAGCAGGGGCGTGCGCTTCCAGGCGTTCTGGAAGACGAGGTCGTCGCGGTCGCCGCCCGCCGCGGCCGGATCCTGGACGAGCCAGCAGCCCGGACGGTAGAGGAAGTAGACGCGCAGGTCGGCCACGTCGGACTCGACCTC
Organism: uncultured Planctomycetales bacterium; assembly: GCA_964588235.1. Lineage (GTDB taxonomy): Bacteria > Planctomycetota > PLA2 > PLA2 > JAEUHO01 > CAZPOZ01. The sequence goes on along the minus strand of CAZPOZ010000082.1, from coordinate 1,972 downwards.
GATCCGGTTGGCCCCCTCGGGCGTGCCGAACACGTGGAGCGAGGTCGCCGGGGGCGAGCGGCCCGACGCGGGCGCCAGGTCGCCGCTGCGCTGGTCGATCACGTCGGCGCTGTCCCAGGGCACGCCCGCGTTCAGGCGCACGGCCACCAGCACGTCCATGAACACGTCGGCCTCGGTCGGGCTCCCGCGCCCCCGGCCCGGGGCGCCCTCGCTCAGGCGGTCCAGCCCCTCGTACGACTCGGTCCAGCTCAGGCGCCGCCACCAGCCGCCCTTGACGCGCTTGGACAGCTCGAGGAAGCCCGACTCGGGGTGGTCGTGGAAGCCGCCGAAGGTGCGGTCGTCCTCCCCCCGCCTCAGCGTGGCCCGGTCCCAGTGGCGGAAGGGCTGCCAGACCACCAGGGCCTGGCCGTCGTGGTCGAGCGGCGCCGTGCCGAAGCGCCCCCGGAAGAGCCCGCGCCCGCGCACGCTCTCGTCGGCGTCCAGCGCCTGCGGCAGGAGCAGCTCGTTCTGCAGCCGGGCGGTGTAGTGCACCAGCTCGGCCGAGTCGCCGGTGAGGATGCGCACCAGGCCCTCGGACGGCCAGTTCCGCGTGTGGACCAGGCTCAGGGACGCCGCGTCCCGCGCGAGGGTCCCGGCCAGGGCGGAGACCGGCACGTCGAAGACGAACCGGCCGTAGCCCCCCTGCGGATGGTGCCGGGCCTTGGTGCCGAAGGCGCCCCGCACGCAGTTCTCCAGGGTCAGCACGTTGTTGCCTTCGGTGCGCGTGGCCCGGTACACGATCAGCTCGCCGTCCAGGCTCAGCAGGCCGACGTCGCGATCGTGCCCGGGGATGCCCTCGAGGGTCACGCTGGGCGCCTGGGGGACGAGCGAGATCTCGGTGGCCTCCGCCGTCACGCCGTCGGAGCTGGCCACGACGGCCAGCGGGTGCTGGTCGCGGCGCCAGACGAACAGCTCGTCGAGGAAGGCGGTGACCACCGAGGAGTCGGTCACCGCGCCGCGGGCGAAGGTCGCCTCCTCGGGCAGCTCGTCGGGCAGCTCGCCGCAGGGGAACTTGAGGATGCGCGGCCGCCCGCGCCCGTCCAGCCTCGAGGTGCGCGCGCCCTCCGGCGGCGCGTCGATGCGCGAGACGTCGGTCACGTCGTCCAGCGCCAGCCAGTTGCTCTGCGGGTCGCCCCAGCGCACGAGCGCCTCGAAGCGGATCGGGTTCTCGAGCGCGCCGTCGGTGATCGTGATCACGTCGTTGCGGCCCGTGCGCCGCGGCACGGGGGCCGAGAAGCCCTCCCAGGCGCGGAAGCAGGGGATGAACTTCGACTCCTTCGTGCCGCCGCCCGTGTCCACGTGCTCCAGGTCGGCCGTGTTGTTCGTGCCGCGGAAGAAGTTCCGCGTCCAGGTGCGCAGGCTGGTGAAGGCCGGCTCCTTCCACAGGCCGCTGCCGTTCTCCTGGGGCGCCGGGGGCTCGAGGTCCCAGTCCTCGATGTCGGGCGCCTCGACCTCGGGGGGGTAGCGCCCCTCGCCGTCGGGCCCGTTGCTCGAGCCGCCGCCGCTGGAGTCGGGCTGCGGCTCCTCGCCGCTGGGGGGCAGGCCGCTGGGCGGACGGTCGCCCTCCTCCTGGGAGCCCCCGCTGCTCTTCCCGCCGCCGGGGCCGTCCTCCTCGGCGTCCTCGGCGGTGCCCGTGTCCTCGGGGTCGGTGGGCTCGTCGGCCAGGTCCTGCCCGCCGCCCGCGCCGGAGCCGCCGCCGGGGGTCCCGCTGCCGGGGGTGCCCCCGCCCGGGGTGCCGCCGCCGGGGGTGCCGCCGCCCGTGCCCGGGTCGGCCGGGTCGGAGGGCGGGTCGGCCGGGTCGCGCATGCCCGGCGGCACCTGCCCGCCCGGCATCGGCGTCCCGTCGGGGGGTGTGCCCGGATCCGGCGTGGGCGTGGGCGTCGGCGTGGGCGTCGGGGTCGGCGTGGGGGTCGGCGTCGGCGTGGGCGTCGGG
>CAZPOZ010000081.1:0-9270 GCA_964588235.1 uncultured Planctomycetales bacterium | reverse complement strand
GAGGAAGCGGCCTGAGCGCCCGGCTCCAGCGCGCCGCACGTGCCTCGCATCGACCCACTTGGTGGCGTTGGCCCCTACACGGCCACCGCGGCCAGCACGTCGCGCACGGCGTCGGCGAGGCTGCGGCGCGGGCGGAAGCCCGTCAGCGCGCGCAGCCGCGTGAGGTCGGGACGGCGACGGCGCGGATCGGCGAAGCCCTCGCCGTAGACGCGCTCGAAGGGCAGGTGCTCGACGCCCCCCCGGCCCCCGGCCTCCGCCAGCACACGAGAGGCCAGGTCGAGGATCGTGACCTCCTCGTCGCTGCCCACGTTCACCACCTGGCCCTCGGCCGCCGGAGCGCGGGCGAGCGCCAGCAGCGCCTCGACGGCGTCGCTCACGTGCAGGAAGCAGCGCCGCTGGAGCCCGTCGCCGTACACGGGCAGCGGCTCGCCGGCGCGCGCGGCCCGGGCGAAGCGCGCCAGGACCATGCCGTAGCGCTCGCTCTGCCGCGGGCCGACCACGTTGAAGCAGCGCACCACGGTCACCGGCAGGAGGCGGGTGCGGTGCAGGGCCAGGGCGTAGGCCTCGCCCGCGGCCTTGGAGAGCGCGTACACGTCGCGGCGGCCGCCGGGCCGCAGCGTCAGCGGCGCGTCCTCGTGCAGCAGGCCGTCGGCCTCGGGCCCGTAGACCTCGCTGGTGGAGGCCAGCACGACGCGTGCGCCCCGGGCCGCCGCGGCCTCCAGGACGCGGGCCGTCCCCTCGACGTTGCGCGACCAGGTGCCCACGGGATCGCGGGCCACCAGCCCGGGCCCGACGGCCGCGGCCAGGTGCAGGATCAGCTCGGCCCCGTCCAGCGAGCGCGCCGCGGCGCCGGGGTCCCGCACGTCGGCGCGGACCAGGGGGGCTCCGGGGGGCAGGTTCTCGCGGCGGCCCGAGCTGAGGTCGTCCACGGCCCAGACGTCGTGGCCCTCGGCGAGCAGCCGCTCGACCAGGTGGCTGCCGAAGAAGCCTGCGCCGCCGGTGACCGCGACCCGCATGGAGCCCCAGGGTACTCCACGGCCTGTGGAGCCGGTCCATCGACGCCCGCCGCGCCGGCCGGCTTCCCGGAGGCGTGGGCCGGGCGACGCCGGGGCGCGGGCGGGGCTGCGCAGCGACGCCCAGGGCCCGAGGGGTACGATGCGCCCATGCGACCCCGGCTCCGCCTCCCGCTCCCCCCCGCGGCCCCGATCCCGCGCCTGGCCTTGTTGCTGGCCCTGCTGCTGCCCCTGAGGCTGGCCTCGCCCGCCGCGGCCACGCCGGAGGACCCGCCCCCGACCCCGGCCCCCGCACCGGCCCCCGCGCCGGCCCCTGTCCCGGCCCCTGTCCCGGCCCCCGACCCGGGCGCCCCCGCCACCGGCGCGCCCAGCCTGGTGGCGGAACCGGCGGAGGTGGACCTGGGCACGGCCGCCCAGAACCAGGACCTGAGCGCCGAGGTGACCCTGCGCAACGCCGGCGCCCACCCGGTCCACATCGTCAAGCCGATCACCGACTGCGGCTGCTACGTGGCCACGTTGAGCGAGCACGACCTGGCGCCGGGCCAGTCGGTGACGCTGCGGATCACCTTCCACACGCTGACCTGGTCGGGCCCCCTGACCAAGCGCCTGCGCGTCGCCTCCAACGACCCGGTGCGCGGCGAGCTGGTGGTCCCGATCAAGGTGAACATCGCGGCGGGGGTCGTGCTCGATCCGGGCCGGTTCACCTTCGGCGACGTCCTGCGGGGCGAGAAGCCCAGCAAGACGCTGCTGGCGAAGTGGCACGAGGCGCACGGCAAGCCCTTCCGGGTCCTGGGCGTCAGCGTGCCCCAGGCGCCCGACGCCTTCGACGTGGTCGAGGCGCCCTACGAGCAGGGCCCCTGGAAGGGGACCAAGCTGACGCTCACCTTCCGCGAGCCGCCGCCGCTGGGGATGTACAGCGCCGTCGCGCTGATCCGCACCGACGCCCCGGGCCACGAGCGCCTCGAGGTGCCGCTGCAGGCCTTCGTCAGCGGGCTGGTCTGGGTGCAGGAGCGCAGCGTGGACCTCGGCTGGGTGCGCCAGGGCCAGACGAAGACGCGCCGGCTCTCGGTGCGGCCCTTCCGCAAGGGCATCGACCTGGGCAAGGTGACCGCGCGGGCCCGGGACGGCCGCGTGCAGGTGGAGGTGGCGCCCGACGGCTCCGACCGCCCGGGCTGGTGGGTCGTGAACGTGATCGTGCCGGCCTCGCTCCCCAAGGGCGCCGTGCGCGACGTGGTCGAGGTGGGCACCGAGGTGAAGGGCGAGGAGCTCACCGAGGTGCAGGTGAAGGCCGAGATCCTCTGAGGCCCGACGCCGCCGCGGGGCCGTCTACAGGCGCCCCACCAGGCCCACCTGCACGCCGAAGTCCACGGTCGTCTGCTGGTCGGCGAGGTTCTCCACGACGCCCAGCTCCAGCTCCCAGGAGCGGCTCAGGTCGATCTTCGCACCGACGTTCAGGTAGAGCTGCAGCTCGCGGTACTTCTCGACGTTCGTGACCAGGTTCGTCGAGTACTCCAGCTGCACGATCCCGCTCCAGGTGCGGGCGAACTGGTACTCGAAGGCCACGAACGCCGCCCCGCGCACGGGCTCGTAGCGCACGCCGTCGAGCTCGTCCTCCGACCACCAGGTGCCCCCCAGCCCGGCGTAGCCGGTCAGGCGCGGGGAGAAGTCGGCCGCCACGACCCCCTGGAGCCCGGCCTCGATGCCGCCGACCTCGAAGGGCCCCGTGCCCGTGGGCAGCGTGAGCCGGCCCACCAGGGCCGCGCTCCAGCGGCTGCCGGGCCGGGGGGGCAGCAGGCTCCACTGGGCGGAGGCCTCGACGTTGCCCAGGCCCCAGCCGGTCTCGTCGTTCCAGGAGAAGCGGTTGAAGTCGGGGTCGCGGCCCTCGACCCGGAAGAGGTCGTTCGTGAACGCGTGGCGGATGTTGTCCATCAGCCCGGTCCACTCGTGCCACCAGTCGATGATCCCGTCCAGGAAGCCCGCGCCGCGCCAGTGCAGCGGCACGCGCAGCCCCACGTCGAAGGTGCGTCCGAGCCCGTAGCGGGCCGCCACGTCGATCGTCTGGTGCTCGCCGTCCACGAGGAAGCGCCGGTCGCCCCCCTCGGGCAGCTCGCCCTCGCGCGTCTGGGTCCAGCCGAAGTCGTTGCCGCGGTTCACCGAGAGCCGCAGGTGCCAGGCGCCGCAGGGGAGCGGGTCGGGGGAGATCGCGGGCAACGACAGCCGCGGCTGGGTGAGCAGCCAGCCCTCGCGGATCTCGACCGGGCCGCGCCGCCGCCAGCCGACGCCGCCCGCGGGGCCGGCGCGCGGGGCCGGCGGGCCCGGAGGCAGGGGCGCCGGGAGGACCGCCGGACGCGCCGCGGGCGCCGGGTCGGGGACGGGGCGCCACGGGACCGGGGCGATCGCGGACCCCGTCGCCACGGGCGCCGGCGTGGGCGTGGGCGTGGGCGTGGGCGTCGGAGCGGGCAGGGGCGCCGGCGCGGTCGTCCGTTCGGGCGCCGGAGCGGGCGCCGGAGCGGGGCTCAGACGCCGCACCGCGGGCGGGGGCAACGGGCGCTCGTCGGAGGCCCGGGCCGCGGCGGGCGCGCACACGAGGAGCAGCAGCGAGGTGGGGACGACGCGCAGCAGGCTGGACACGCGGACGGCTCCCGGTTCGCCCGCTCCGGGCGACCCCCAAGACGCTACCGGAGCGCCGCGCCCACCGCGAGGGCCGGGGAGCGCCGGGAGGCCGGGCGCGGGTCGTCCATCCACAGGGAGCGCGCGATCCGGCGCCGGACCTCGGCGCCGACCTCGGCCAGCGGCGGCAGGCGCAGCGCCCGCCGGGCCGCGGCGCGGTGCTCCACGCTGCGGGCGCGGGCGCCCACGTCGCGGAACACGCGGGCCAGCAGCCGGTGCAGGCGCGGGTCCTCGGCGTGGTCGCGGCGCGGCACCTCGAGGAGCGCCGAGGCGGCCTGGGCCGAGCGCCCGGCCTCCTCGGGGTCCCGCAGGGCGGCCTGCAGCTCGGCCAGGCGCGCCTCGGCCTCGGCCCGGTGCTCGACGGCCACGGCGGCGTCCCGTCCGAGGGCCTCCAGACGCCCCATGGCCTCCTCCGGACGCCCGGTCAGGCGCAGGAGCCGCGCCTCGGCCAGGCGCGCCGAGGGGTCCCCCGCCGGGGGCTGGCTCCAGCGCCGGGCCCCGGGCAGGTCGCCGGCGCGCAGGTGGGCGTCGAGCAGCGCGCGGCGCGCCAACCGCGCCGTGCGCGCGTGCCCCGCACGCTCCAGGCTCTCCACCAGGGCGCCGAGCTCCTCGGCCGCCCCGGGCTCGCCCGAGCGCACCGAGGCGACCAGCCAGGTCGCGTGGGCGACGGGCTGGAGGCCCGGCTCCACGGCCAGCCGCAGGGCGGCCCGGGCGTGCGTACGCTCGCGGGCCAGGTCGCCCCGGCTGCGGTGCGCCGCGGCCAGGGCCAGGTGGCAGGCCGCCCCGCGGCCGGGCGCCCCCGCCTCCAGGAACCCGTGGAGCGCGGCCTCCAGCAGCGGCACGGCTTCGTCGTGGCCCGAGAGGGCCAGGCAGGCGTGCGCCTCCCGCTCGAGGGCCTCGGCGGCCCGAGCGGGCTCCCCCACGTCGGTCCAGGCCCGGGCGGCGGCGGCCAGCGACCCGCGCGCGCGCGCCGCGCGCCCGAGGGCCAGCTCGAGCCGGCCCGCCTCCCCGTGCGCTTCCGCAGCGCCCGCCACGTCGCCCGCGGCCGCGAGCAGGAGCGCGGCCCGCCGCCCGTGGGCGGCCGCGGCGCGCAGGCGCGCCCGGCGCTCGGCTGCACGGCTGAGCGAGCGGTGCAGCCAGGCCCGTTCGGCGACGTCGCAGGAGGGCACGGCGTCGAGCACGCAGCGCCACCGCCGGCGCTGCTCGTCGGGAGCCAGGCCCGGCGCCTGCGCCAAGGCCTTCCAGCCGGCGTAGGCTTCCGGATCCTGCGGCGGCGCCCCGCTCAGGTGCGCCCCCAGGCGGCGCTCGGCCTCGGCTCGCGCCTGAGCGGGGGCGTGGAGCACGGCGAGTCGGAGCCAGGGGTCCGCCGGCTCGGCCAGGGGCCGCGGCGCCAGCAGGGCGCCCGCCGGTGAACGGGCGAGCTCGGCGGCCGGGCCCGGGCGGCCGTGCGCGGCGAGCCAGGCGGCGGCTTCCGGCAGCACGGGGGGTGCCGCCCCTCCGTCGGGACCCTCCGACGCCAGGCGGGTGACGGCGCGCTCCACGAGGTCGAGCAAGGGCGCGGGGGGTTGGGTCAGGCCCGCCAGCCCTCCGAGGGCGCGCGCGAGGGCGCGTGCGAGCGGCGCCTCGAAGCCCAGGCCGCGGCCGGCCAGCAGCAAGGCCTCCACGCGCACCAGCGAGGCCCCCAGGCCCCGGTCCGTGGCGGGGTCGATGCGGCTCAGGACCTGCGCCCAGCGCAGGCCCAGCTGCGCGCGGCGCGGGGCCGGCAGGCGCTCGAGCCGGGCGGCACGGGCCTGGGCGTCGGCGTGCACCAGCCCCACGGCCCGGCCATGGCGGGCCGCGGCGGCCCGGGCGAGCTGTGCCTCCACGAGCGCGCGCTTCACCCCAGCGACCTCGGCCAGCAGGTCGGGCTCGAGCGGCTCGGTCATCAGGGCCGCGGCCTCGTGCACGCGCGAGGCCGCGGGGCCGTCGTCGGCGGGCGTCTGCGTGTGCATCCAGACGCGCTCCAGCGCCGTCCACGAGCGGGGCCAAGCCCGCAGGGCGTAGCCGCGGCCGGAGCGCTCGAGGCAGCCGAGCCGGACCAGGCCGTGCACGAGCGCCACGACGCGGCCCGGCCAGCCCTGGGCGCGCCCGGCCAGCTCGGGCGCCAGGCGCCTGGCCGTCACCGAGAGCTTGAGCCAGCGGCGCAGCAGCAGCTCGACCTGACTCTCGGCCAAGGGCTCCAGGGGCCAGCTGGGCCCGGGCAGGGGCTCGGCCTCCGGGGCCTCGCGCGTGACCCCGGCCAGCACGCCCACCTCGCCGGCCGCGGCCAGCTCCGCAAGCACGCGGCGCGTGCCGGGATCCAGGTGCAGCCAATCGTCGGCGATCAGCATCTGGCCTGCGGCCAGGGCGCCCACGGCGGCCTTGACCGCGGCCGCGGGCGGCGACAGGGCCGGCGCCGCCAGGGGCCCGGCCCCGAGCCAGCCGAGCAGCCGGCCGGCGCCGGCGCCGGGCGGCAGCACCGGCTCGAGGGCGGCGCTGAGCGCCGCGTCGCCGGCCCGGCGCCACCAGGGCAGGAGCAGCCGCCGCAGGGCCTCGAAGCGCCCGGCGCCCGGCTCCGCGGGCGCGATCCAGGGGGAGAGGGCGCGCTCGGGCGCCGGACGCTCGCGCGCGAGCTCCTCGAGCAGGCGCGAGACCCCGGCCCCGGGCGGTCCTTCCACGGCGAGCCAACCCCCGGTCGCGCCGGAGCTGAGGCGGGCCTCGAGCCGCCCCAGGATCGGCTCGCGGCCGGTCAAGGGGGCGAGCTGAGGCTCGTCCGAGGCGCAGTCGGGTCCCTGGCTCACGCCTCTCCTATCGGCCTCGGGGCGGTGCCAGGCGCAGGGGGGGCCTCCGGCGGGGGGGCCGCGGCCGCCCCGGAGGTCCTCCGAAGCCTGATTCTGGCCCTCCGGGGCCTTCTCAGGACAGCGGCGCGCCGTGGAACCGGGGCCCCTGCGGGGCTCGGGCGGCCGGGAGCAGCCGGGCCGCCACGGCGTCGGCGATGCGGACGGCGGCCTCGGGGCGACCGAAGGCCTTCGCGGCGGCGGCCAGGGCGGCCAGGCGGGCCGGCTCGGCCACCAGGCGTCCGACGTGCCAGCAGATCTCCTCGGCGGTGAGGGCCTTGAGGCCGGCCCCGGCGCTGAGCACGGCGTCGGCGTTGCGCTCCTCCTGCCCGGCGATCGAGCCGCAGATGAGCAGCGGCCGGCCCAACGCCAGGCACTCGGCGGTCGTGATGCCCCCGCTCTTGCTCACGACCAGGTCGGCGGCGGCGATCAGGTCGGCGATGCCGGTGACGAAGCCCAGCGCGTGGAGCACCGCCCCGTCCGGCCGCTCCAGACGTTCGACCTGGCGACGGAGCCGCTCGTTGCGACCGCAGACCGCCAGCACCTGGATGTCGCGCCGTTCCGCCCAGACGCCGGAGACCGCCTGCAGCAGCGGGCCCGCCGCGAACCCGCCGGTGAGGAACAGCACCGTGGGCCGGCCGGGGTCGAGACCGTAGCGCGCGCGGGTGCCGGCCACGTCGCGCGGCGTGCCGAACGCGGAGCGCACGGGGATGCCGGTGACCGTGACCGAGGCCGCGGGGAAGCCGTGGCGGCGCTGGAAGCGGGCGGCCACGACCTCGCTCCCCACGTAGGCGTGCGCGACGCCGGGCCAGGCCCAGGTACGGTGGGCGTCGAAGTCGGTGACCACGATCTCGAGCCGCGCGCCGAAGCGGCCGCGCCGGGCCGCGCCGCTGAGGATCTCGGGCGCCAGGAAGTGGGTGCAGAGCACGAGGTCGGGCTTCCAGGCGGCCACGTCGGCCACGAGCCGGCGCCCGCCCAGCCGCGTGAGCGCGCGCCCCAGCCACGGGGCGCGCACGTCGGTGTCCTCGTACAGCCGCCGCCACAGCAGGGGATGGCGGTCCACCAGCCAGAGGTAGCCGGAGCGGTAGGTGCGCGCGTACCAGGACGGCATGTGCGCGAGCGCGTCCCAGTGCTCGACGGTGAGCAGCGGGTGGCGCGTGGCGAGGGCTTCGGCGACGGCCTCTCCGGCCATGACGTGGCCGTGCCCCGCCGAGCCGCTGATCACCAGCACACGGGGGGAGGACGGGGGGGCCACGAGCCGCTCCAGGACGGAGCGCCGATGCTACACGCCTGCGGCGAGACGGCGGGCTACGAGCAGCCGCTCGTCTGGCCGCAGGAGTCGCACTTGAGGCAGGCCCCGTTGCGCACCATGGTGAACGAGCCGCACTCACCGCAGGCGTCACCCGTGTAGCCCTTGAGACGCGCGAGGTCGGCCCTGGAGACCTGGGTGTCGGTGCGCAGGCGCGCGAAGACGACCTCGATCTCGGTCACGGTGGAGGCGGCCACCTCCGGCGCGAGGGCGAAGCCCTTCTCGGCGGCGCGTTCCGGCCCCTGGCCGTTCGTCAGGCCCGCCCCCTCGACGCCCGCGGCGGCGTTCAGCCCCCCCGCGAACGGCAGCGTGGGCCCCAGGTGCCCGCTGCGGGGCGCCGCGGTGCTCACGGGAGCCTTGGGGGAGGACGGCTTGCCGCCGCATCCGTCGCGCGGGGCCGACTTGAGCCCGTGGATGGCGGGGTGGATCGCCTCGGGGGCGAAGACCTTCGAGGTGGCCGGGGGCGTGGCCGGCACGTGGCGCTCCTCGACCAGCTCCTCGCCTTCGAACTCGACCTCGCCCCCGTCCAGACGCACGGCGTCGGGCTGGAGATCCTCCTCGGTCACCTGGGCCAGGTCCTTGCGGTCGAGGTAGGTGATGGCCAGCTCGCGGAAGACGTAGTCGATCAGCGAGGTGCCCATCTTGATGCGGTCGTGGCCCTGCACCACGCCGTTGGGCTCGAAGCGCGTGAACACGAACGCGTCCACGTACTCCTCCAGCGGCACGCCGTACTGCAGGCCCAGCGACACGGCGATGGCGAAGCAGTTCATCAGGCTGCGGAAGGCGGCGCCCTCCTTGTGCATGTCGATGAAGATCTCGCCCAGCTGCCCGTCGGCGTACTCGCCCGTGCGCAGGTAGACCTTGTGCCCGCCGATCGTGGCCTTCTGGGTGTAGCCCCCGCGACGCTGGGGCAGGCGGTGGCGCTTGGCCAGGTAGCGCACGATCACGCGCTCGGTCACCTCGCGCACCCGCTCGGCCTGGGCCGCCGGGAGCGGGCCCTCGACGGAACCGGCCTCGGCCCGCGCCGGCTCACGCGCAGCCGGAGCCGTCGTCGCCGCCGTCGCAGCCGTCGCGGCGGACGCCGCGACGGCCCGGGCTTCCCCCGCCGCCGGCTCCTCGCCCCCCTCCCCCTCGGCGGCGCCCAGGTCGTCGTCGGCCGTGGAGGACAGCGGCTGGGAGAGCTTGCTGCCGTCGCGGTAGAGGGCGTTGGCCTTGAGCATCAGGCGCCAGGAGGTCTCGTAAGCCTTCTGGACGTCCTCGACCGTCGCCTCGTTGGGCATGTTGATCGTCTTGCTGATGGCGCCCGAGACGAACGGCTGGGCGGCCGCCATCTGCCGGATGTGGCCCATCACGTCGATCGAGCGCTTGCCGTAGCGGCCGCACTTGTTGGCGCAGTCGAACACCGGCAGGTGCTCGTCCTTCA
>CAZPOZ010000080.1:0-9284 GCA_964588235.1 uncultured Planctomycetales bacterium | reverse complement strand
TCTGCGGCGTGCTGCTCAAGGGCCTGCCGGCCATCCAGCTCGAGATGATCGACCTCGACCAGAACCGCCAGAAGAAGGGCATCTTCGAGCTGGGCGAGAGCTTCATCTACGAGCTGACGATCGAGAACGACGTCGGCACGGCCCTGACCCCCGACCTCAAGATGGTCTGGTCGCTGCCCCCGGAGCTGCAGTTCGTCAGCGGCTCGGGCGACCGCGGCGCCACGGTGACGGGCACGGGGCAGAGCGCCGAGTCCAGCACCTTCGTCCTGGCCCCCAACCAGGTGCTCAAGTTCGAGCTGGTGGTGAAGTGCGTCGGGGTCCCCGAGCGCAACCTCGTGCAGAGCCGCGCCTCGGTGGTCATGACCAACGGCACCGAGCTGGCCACCGAGACCGAGAGCACGACGCTCAAGGCCAAGGTCCAGTAGCGGGGACGGCCTCAGGCCGCGGGGCGCTGCCCGGGTCCCGAACGGGGCTCCGGGCGGCGCCAGATCCAGGCGGCGACCAGGCCGAGGGCCAGGGTCGCGCTGGCGGGGCACAGCCAGGAGCCCACGCCGACCCAGAGCCCGGCCGCGGTCACGCCCATCGCCGCCGACGAGGCGACCTTCGCGGCCCGCGGGATCGCGCGCTCGCGCTCCCAGGCGCGGAGCATGGGGCCCAGGGTGGGCCGCGCGAGCAGCCAGCCGTGCAGCCGCGGCGAGCCGCGCGCCGCGGCCCAGGCCGCCAGGAGCACGAACGGGGTCGTCGGCAGGCCCGGCAGGGCCAGGCCGAGCAGCCCGAGCGCGAGGGCGACCAGCGCCACGAGCAGCCAGGGCAGGGTGAGCAGGGTGCGCACCGGCCGGGCAGCCCCGGGGCGCTCGTCCGCGCTCACCCCAGGTCGGCCGCCTGGAAGCCGTAGCGCACGTCGGCGTGCCGCGCCCGCAGCGCGTGCACCTCCTGGCGCACGTCCTTGCCGCGCAGCACGGCGTCGGCCAGGAGCCGGGCCACGGCCTCCATCTCCGCCGGGCCCATGCCGTTGCGCGTCATCTCCTGCACGCCCAGCCGGATGCCGCGGGGGTCGAGCGCGTTCTTCGCCGGCTCGCCGGGCAGCATGTTCATGTTGCAGATCACGTCCATGCTGCTCAGGAGGCGCGACACCGCCTTGCCCCCGCCCTGGGCCGCCACGTCCACCGCCACCTGGTGGCTCTGCGTGAAGCCCTGCGCGGCGGCGGCCACGACGAATCCCTGACGGTGCATCGCCGCCGCCAGCGCCTGCGCGTTGGCGATCGTGTCGCGGGCGTAGACCCGGCCGAACTCGGCCATCTCCAGCGTCGAGACGTAGAGGGCCGGCAGCGTGAAGAGGTGGTGGTTGCTCGACGAGCCCGGGAAGACGCCCTTGTCGAGGGTCTTGCACAGGTTCTCGTCGCCCCCCAGGGAGAGCACCACGCCGCGCTGGGGACCGAAGAAGGTCTTGTGGGTGCTGCCGTTGAGCACGTGCGCGCCCTCGCGCAGCGGATCCTGGAAGGCGCCGCCGGCGATCAGGCCCAGCACGTGGGCTCCGTCGTAGACCACCAGGGTGCCGACCTCGTCGCACACCTCGCGGACCTCGCGCACCGGCTCGGGGAACAGGAACAGGCTGCGCCCGAGCACCACGACGGCCGGACGCTCACGGGCGATCAGGTCGCGCGCCGCGGGCACGTCGATGCCGAAGCCGTCGGGCGTGCTCGGCCAGGGCAGGATGCGGTTCGTGCGCTTGCCCAGGCTGCCCATGCGCGCGTGGGAGATGTGGCCGCCCGTGGCCACCGGATGCGCCACCACGGGGGCGCCCTGGGGCACGAGGCGGGAGAAGACGGCCTCGTTGGCCACCGTCCCCGAGATCGGGCGCACGTCGGCCCAGGTGGTCCCGAACAGGCGGCACATCGCCTGCGAGGTGGCCAGCTCGATCTCGTCCACGTAGCGGGTGCCTTCGTAGTAGCGCCCGCCCGGGTGCCCCTCCGCGTAGCGGTGCAGCAGGTCGGAGTCGAGCACCGCGCGCGCCGCGGGCGAGAGCAGGTTCTCGGAGGCGATCAGGTTGAGGCTCTGGCTGCGCCAGGCGTCCTGGTCGCGCAGGATGCCGCGGACGCGCGAGAGCGCGGTGCGCGGGGTGCTCGGCGGGCTGTTCACGGTCATGTCCCGACTGTAAACGGGAGCGGGAAGGGGTCCAACCCTCCGCCGCGTCTCAGCGGACGCCCTCGCGGTACCCTTCGGCCACGGCGGCCAGGGCCGCCGGGTCCTTGCGCAACACGCTGCGCAGCATCTCGAGCAGCGTGGGCTCGGCGCCCAGGGTCCGGTAGGCCCGGGCCACGGAGCGAGCCAGGTCGCGCCGCAGGCCCCCCGGGTCGCCCCCGGGCCCGGCGCGGGCGTCCACCGCCCGTGCATCGCGCAGCAGCCCCAGCACCACCGCCTGCTCCACGTCCTCCACCACGTCCTCCGCCCGGGCCACGCGGGCCAGGGCCTCGACCAGGGCGGCGCAGCCCAGCGACGCCTGCTGGTGGGCCTGGAAGGGCACCCGTCCCCCCGGGAAGCGGGCCCGCTGGTGCCGGGCGCTCAGGCCCAGCAGGGCGGCCCGCAGGTCCTCGCGGCTCTCCGGGACCCGGAGCCGTCCCAGGGCGCGCGCCAGGCGCCGCGTGAGCAGGGGGTCGTCCGTGGCCCGGAGCGCGTCGCCCAGGACCGGGGCCGCTGAACGGTCGCCCAGCTCCCCCAGGAGCCAGGCGCCGAAGGCGCGGGCGCCGGCGGGCGCGCGGGCGTCGCGCACCAAGGCCAGGGTGCGCTCGACCAGGCCCTCGGGACGGCGCAGCAGCAGCCGTTCGGCCGCGGGGTCGGCGGCCCGGCCGCCCGCGCGCAGCGCCTCCCACAGCCGCTCCTCCGAGGCCTCGGCCGGGAGGCCGGCGCCCAGGGCCCCGGCGGGGTCGCCCCGGCCGGCGAGCTCGAGCGCCGTCACCGGGCGCAGGAGCGAGGGGTCGGGCCAGGCGTCCCGGGCCCGCGGGTTGCGCCGGCCCTCCACGTAGCGGTAGTAGTCGCGCTCGGCGGCGGCAGGCAGGCCGTGCCCCTCCTTGGGCAGCTCGCAGTAGACGAAGTCGGCCCCGCCCTCGAGCAGGCGTTCGGCCACCCGGCGCACCGGGGCGACCGGCCAGACGGCGTCGTCCTCGCCGTGCCCGATCCACAGCCCCACGCGCCGGCTCAGGATCGACTGCGCGTTCGGCGCAGGGGGGGCCCCCATCGCCCCGACGCTGGCGAAGCGCTCCGGCCAGGCGGACGCCAGGGCGTAGGCGCCGCTGCCGCCCTCGCCCAACCCGACCACGTGGAGCCGCGCCAGGTCGATGGCGTAGCGGCCCGTGACCTCGGTGAGCACGGCCTCCACGAAGGCCCGGTTCGCAGGCGTGTCCCAGGGCGCCTCGAGCGCCGTCGGGCAGACCAGGAACCAGCCCAGCCGCTCGGCGCCCTCCCCCAGCAGCCGGAGCAGGTCTCGACCCGAGCCGCCCAGCCCCGGGGGCCCCTGCCCGCGCGCGATCCGGGCCCCGCCGTGCAGCGCCAGGACGAGCGGGCGGGGGTGCAGGGGATAGGCGTCGGCGGGCACCCGCAGGCTGTAGGTGCCCGCCGGGGTCTCCGCCTCGCGCCAGGCGAGCGCCCGCTCCTCGACCTCCCCCACCGGCTCCTCCAGCGCGGCGGCCAGGCGCTCCAGGACCGGGGCGGGCCAGAGCAGCCCTTCCTCGGCTGCGAGCCGGGCTGCCTCGCGGCCCCGCGCGGAGCCCCGCTCGAGCAGCAGCAGGGCCCCGACGCGCTCGGCGAGGGCGGGGTCGAGCCGCGGGTCGCCCCGGCGGCGCTCCGCGAAGCGCGCGGCCCCGCCCACGCTCTTGAGCGCCTCCGCGTCGGTGGCGCCGCGGGCCAGCGCCTCCTCGGCCAGCCTCCGGGCCAGGTCGCGGTAGGCGCGCCGGCGGGCCAAGCCGAACAGCTCGAGCAGCCCCGCCTGGGCCTCGGCCGCGGGGGCCTCGAGCAGCGCGTCCAGCCGGCTCACGATCCAGGGCGCGTCCTCGTCGGGATCGATGCGGCGCACGTCGCGGGCCCGGAAGACGCGCACCCCCAGGGTCATCTCCGGCGCGGTGCAGCCGTAGGGGTTCAGGCGCACCTCCTCGCCCGCCCGGAAGGCCGCCCCGCGGGCCTCCTTGCCGCTCTCCAGCACGAGCACGTCGGCGGGGGCGGCGCGGCCGCCGGCCAGCGCGAGCGCCAGCGCGCAGGCCGCCGCGGCCCGCCGGACGGCAGGGTGCACGCCGGTCACGCGGCGGCCGGCTCCGGCGGCGCCGTGGGGCGGGCACGGCCCCGGCCGCACAGGGCCAGCACCAGCAGGCCGGAGAGGACCATGCCCAGGCACAGCTGCTGCCCCCGGGTGAGGAAGCCCAGGAACACGAAGCCCAGCTCCTTGTCGGGCTCGCGCACGAACTCCAGGCCGAAGCGCACGAGGCCGTACAGCACCAGGAACAGGCCGGCGATGCGCCCGCCGCCCACCCCCCGGCGCAGCAGGAGCCAGCGCAGGGCCAGGAACAGCAGCAGGCCCTCGCCCAACGCCTCGTAGAGCTGGCTGGGATGGCGCGGCTCGGTCAGCGGGCCTCCGGGCACCCACTGCTCCGGCCCGCTCAGACCCGGCGCGTCGTAGATCGGGAACCGCATCGCCCAGGGCCCGTCCCAGGCGCGCCCGTACAGCTCGGCGTTGACGAAGTTGGCCACGCGCACGAGGAACAGGCCCGGCGTGGTGGCCAGCGCCAGACCGTCGAACAGCTCGCCACGGGGGATGCGCAGGCGGGCCGCGTAGATCCAGTAGGCCACGATCACGCCCAGCAGGCCGCCGTGGAAGGACATGCCGCCCTCCCACACCTTGAGGGTCTTGGCCCAGGACCAGTCGGGCATGGACAGCCCGTAGAAGGCCACCCAGCCCAGCCGCCCCCCCACGAACACGCCCAGGATGCCCCAGAAGAGCACGTCGGCGACCCGCTCGGCGGGAACGGGCCAGCGGCCGCGGCGGGCGAGCCCGCGCAGCACGAGCCAGGCCGCGACGAAGGACAGCACGTAGGACAGGCCGTACCAGCGCACCTTGAGGTCGCCGATCTGGAACAGGATCGGGTCGATCCGCGGGTAGGTCAGCTCGGCGAGCGTGAGCACGGGGGGCTCCGGCGGTGGGCCCGACATCGTACGCAGCAGGGGCCCTCGCGCCGGAGGCCGACGGGGTGCCGGGGAGGGCAGGGCCGGGGGGCTCAGCCCCCGGCGGGCGGACGGACGCGCAGGCGCACGTAGCGCCGGCTGCCCACCTGGAGCAGGTCGCCGGTGGCGGGCACCCAGCGGTCCAGCTCGCCGGGACGGTGCGGCTCGGCGGGCTGCGTCCGGAGGGAGCCGTCGGGGGCGGCGGCCGCCCGCGCGGTGCCGCAGGGATGCAGCGTGACGCCGTTCTGCCGCAGCAGCTCGCGGGCCTTGGAGTTGCTGGCGGCCAGGCCCGTCAGGCGCAGCAGCTCGTAGACGAAGGCCTCGGTGGGCGCCACCTCGGCCTCGGGCACCTCCGCCGGCACCTCGCCGCGCGAGATGACCCGCAGGAAGGCCTCGCGCGCCGCCGCGCCGGCCGCGGTGCCGTGCGTACGGGCCACGAGCGCCTCGGCCATGGCCAGCTTGGCGTCGCGCGGATGGCCCCGCAGCAGCCGCTCCACGTGGTCGTCGGGGAGGTCGGTGAGCAGCCGCAGGTACTTGGGCAGCAGCGCGTCGGAGATGCGCATCGCCTTGCCGAACATCTCCGGCGCGGGCTCGTCGAGCCCGATGGCGTTGCCCAGGCTCTTGCTCATCTTCTCGGCGCCGTCGGTGCCCTCGACCAGCGGCGAGATCAGGGTGGCCTGCGGGGCCTTCTGGACCTGCTCCATCAACCGTCGGCCGACGGTGAGGTTGAAGGTCTGGTCGGTCCCGCCCAGCTCGAGGTCGGCCTCCACCATGACGCTGTCCCAGCCCTGCATCAGGCAGTAGAGGAATTCCCGCACCGAGATGGGCGCCTGCGTGCTCCAGCGCTTGGCGAAGTTCTCGCGCTCCATCATCTGCTGGACCGTCATGCGGTCGGTGAGGGCCAGCACCTCGAGGAAGGACATCTTGGAGAACCACTCGCTGTTGCGCCGCAGCTCCACGCGTGGCAGGTCCAGGATGCGTCCCAGCTGCGTCATCCAGGTGGCCAGGTTGGCCTCGATCTGCGCGGGCGTGAGCATGGGCCGCGTGCGGTCCTTGCCCGAGGGGTCGCCCACGGTGGCGGTGTAGTCGCCCACGATGAGCACCGCCTGGTGGCCCAGGTCCTGCAGCCGGCGCAGGTTCCACAGCGGGATGCCGTTGCCCACGTGCACGGAGGCCGAGGTCGGGTCGATGCCGAGCTTGCAGCGCAGGGGCCTCCCGGACCGGAGGCGCTCCTTCAGCTCGCGCTCGGGGAAGACCGTCTCCACCGTGCGCGCCAGCGGGGCGAGGAGGCGGGCGAGCTCGGGATCGTGGATCATCGGCTGCCTCCGGAGGGTGCCCCGGCCTGCGTGCTCGGCGCGCCGGGCGGGGTCAGCACCGGCCCCAGGGGGCGGGTGCGGCGCCACCAGTCCTGCCACAGGCGCGCGTCCGGGGCCAGCCGGGCCTCGACCAAGCGCTCGAGCCCGCCGATCAGCTCGGCGGCCCGGTCCGGACGGGCGTCCAGCGCGGCCAGCAGCAGGTCGGCCAGGGGGGCGAGCAGGTCGCCCACGCAGCGCTCCCGAAGGATCGTCAGCGCCCCCTGGGCGGCGCGCACGAGCAGCGGATCGCCCTCGACCAGGGCCCGCGCCAGGAGCGCCACGGCCTGCGGCGCCTCGGCCCGCGGCACGAAGGCCGTGGCCACCAGCAGGTGGGGCGCGGCGCCCACGGGCAGCGCGCGCTCCAGCGCCCCCAGGGGATCCTGCGCCAACGGCTCGAAGCCCCCCGGGAGCACCAGGGCCCGGCCCCGCCGGAGCCGGAGCGGCGCGGTCACGGGAGCGTCCCCCAGCGTGAGCCCGGCCGGACGGAGCAGGCCCGAGAGCTCGATCACCCGCACCCCTGCCAGCGCCGGGCCTACGTCCTCCGCCGGCACGCGCACCGTCAGGTCGCGGACCTGGTCGGGGCCCAGGACCAGGGCCGGGCCGTCGGCCGGCTGGAGGAAGACCGTGCGGCTCCAGGTGCGCTCCATCGCGTTGCCGTACACGTCCCGGTCGCGCCGGAGCACCTCGAGGGTGAAGGCGCTGGCGGAGCCCTCGCCCCCGCCCGGCCGCCCCCCGCCGCCTCGCGGCGCGGCGAAGGTGAGCACCCCGCCCGAGACGTTGCGCAGGCGGAGCCGGAACTCGACGTCCTCCCCGAAGGTGAGCACGTCCTTGACCGGGCGGGCGTCGATCCGCAGCACCGTGCTCTCCGCCCGGCGCAGCCGGAGCTCGGTCTGCAGGTTCCTCAGGCGCCCGGCCCAGGCGGCGGGCGGGCCGGCCGACAACGCGGCCTCCACCAGCTGCGCGGCCGCCTCCTCCTCGCCGGAGGCCAGGAGGGCCCGGGCCACCTCCAGCTTCTCGCGCCAGCCGCGGTCGGCCTCCTCCACCTCCACGCGCTCGCGTTCGTCGGCGCCCGGAAGGCCGGGGACGCCCGCCCCGGCCGCGTCCCCCCCGCGGCCCGCCGGCCGCGGCAGGACGATGGGGTCGAAGGAGGGCGGCTCGGGGCCCTCGCCCTCGGGCGCCGGCTCCCGCCCCCAGAAGTCGCGGGGTCGGTCCTGCGCCCCCTCCCGCTCCTCGCGCGAGAGCAGGCTCCCCTGGCAGGCCCCGAGCAGCCCGCCCAGGAGCAGGCCCAGGCCCAGGACGCACGGGGCCCTGCGGCCCTCGAGCGACCGGGGCAGCGAGGGAGGACGGGTGCCCACAGGGGCAGGCTCGACGACGGGGGTCATCCCCCCGTCATCCACCGGGGGCGAGGGGGCCGGGCGCCGGATCGCCGACGCCCGGCTCCCCGGCCCTCACGCGTCCGGGGCCGGCTCGGCGGCGGGCGCCGCCGGTGCCGCCGGGGCCGCCGGCGCCGGCGGGGGCGGCGGAGGCGGCGGCGCCTGGGCGATCAGCTCCTGGGCGTGGTCGCCGCGGATGAGCGTCAGGCCGATCTTGCGCTCCTCGGTGTCCAGGCGCAGCACGCGCACCGCCACGCGGTCGCCCGCCTGCAGGCGGTCGGCCGGGGTGAGCTCGGAGATGTGCAGCAGGCCCTCGAGGTCCATGTCCAGCTGCACGAAGATGCCGAAGTTCGTCACCTTCGTGACCGTGCCGACGTGCTCGGTCTCGGGCCCGAACTTCTCGAGGATCTCCTTCTGCCAGGGATCGAGCTCGAGCTGCTTGAGGCCCAGGGCGATGCGCTTCTTGTCGGGGTGCACGGAGAGCACCACGGCCCGGACCTGCTGGCCCTTCTCGAGCACCTCCGCCGGGTTGGCGATCTTCTTGGTCCACGACATGTCGGAGACGTGCAGCAGGCCGTCGATGCCGTCGGCGATCTCCACGAACGCGCCGTAGGAGGTCAGGTTGCGCACCAGGCCCTCGACCACGGTGCCGGGCGGGAAGCGCTGCTCGACGTCGTCCCAGGGGTTCCCGTCGGCCTGCTTCATGCCGAGCGAGATCTCCTGCTTCTCCCGGTTGATGTCGAGCACCACGACCTCGACCTCGTCGCCCACCTTGACGACGTCGGCCGGGTGGTTGATGCGCTTGCTCCACGACATCTCGCTGATGTGCACGAGGCCCTCGATGCCGTCCTCGAGCTTGACGAAGGCGCCGTAGGGCATCACGTTCACCACGTGGCCCTTCACGCGGCTGCCCACGGGGTACTTGAGCTCGACGGTCTCCCAGGGGCTGGGGAACTTCTGCTTGAGGCCCAGGGCGATGCGCTCGCGCTCGTGGTCCACGCGCAGCACCATCACCTCGACCTCGTCGTCGATCTTGAGCATGTCGGAGGGGTGCGTCAGGCGGCTCCACGACATGTCGGTGATGTGCAGCAGGCCGTCGATGCCGCCCAGGTCCACGAAGGCGCCGAAGTCGGCGATGTTCTTCACCACGCCGACGCGGATCTGGCCGGGCTGGATCTCGCTGAGCAGGGTCTTCTTGGCCTCCTCGCGCTGCTCCTCGATGAGCTTGCGGCGCGAGATGACGATGTTCATCCGCTCCGTGTCGATCTTGATGATGCGCGCCTCGACGTCCTTGCCGATGAACTCGCCGATGTCGTTGGTGCGCCGGATCGAGACCTGGCTGGCGGGC
>CAZPOZ010000079.1:0-9347 GCA_964588235.1 uncultured Planctomycetales bacterium | reverse complement strand
GGCCGACTCCACCCGCACGAAGCCGGCGTCCACGCTCGCCTGCCCGTCGGCCCCCGTGCGCACGAAGCGCCGCAGCGCCGCCGTGGCCCCCGACGACCCCGCCCACCACGAGATCCAGGCCCCGGCCAGCGCGCGCCCGCTGACGGCGTCCGTGACTCGCACGCGCGCGTCGTCGCGGGGCGCCGGCAGCACGACCACGAAGGGCCCCGCCCGTGGCAGCGCCACGGGCCCGGCCCTGAAGCGCCCGCCCTCGCGCGTCCAGCCCAGCAGGGCCACCTCGCCCGCGGCCAGGCCCTCGAGCCGGAAGCGGCCCGACGCATCGGTGGGGACCCCGCCCAGGGACTCGAGCGCCGCCTGCTCGAGCGGGCGCAGCGAGCCCCCGTGCACGGCCAGCACCTCGCCGCTCCACGGGGTCCCCCCGAGGTGCTCGACCCGGCCCTCGAGGAACAGGGCGCCCTCGGCGACGTCGATCGTCACCTCGAGGGTCGCCCCCGGCGTGCGGGCCGGCACCAGGACCGTGCCCCGTGCCCCCGAGCGCGCCCGAGCCACGAGCACCACGCGCCCGAGCGGCAGCGGCCCGAGGTCGAAGCGGCCGTCCGGCGCGGCCTCGGCCTGCGCCAGCGCCCGCCACGGAGCGCCCGGGGCGCCCACGTCGGACTCCTCCGCCAGCGCCGGCACGGGGGCCGCCGCCGACGGCGAAAGCGCCCGGACGAGGGCCGGGCCGGGGCGGCCGTTCAGGCGCACGCGGCCGGCGACGCGGGCGCCGACGACCCACGCCTGCCCCGGAGCGACCTCATCGCCGACGGGCGAGCCCTCGAGCCAAGGGGCGCGTGCCGACGGCGCGCCGGGCCGGGAGCCGGGGCCTTCGCCTTCCGGCCCGGGCCCGCGCAACCGCCCGACGGCCAGGGCCGCCGCCGCCAGCGCGGCGAGCACGAGGAGCAGGGCGGGCCGGCGGGGCGTGGGCACGGAGAGCGCCCGCGAGCGTACCCGCCCGCCTGCGTCTACACGGCGACCGCGCGGCCCTTGGCGTCCAGGCTCAGCGTGAGGCCGCGCACGGCCTCGATCTGCTGGGAGAGGATGCCGGCGTGGTAGGTGCCCTCGCTGGCCAGCACCTCGAAGAAGATGCGCGCCTCGCGGTTGGGGATCTTGTAGCGCTGCTTGTCGTAGTAGTAGGCGCCGTACTCCTCGAAGCGGATCGCGGCGTACAGGGCCTGGATCAGGCTCTCGGTGTCGCGGATCTCGGGTACGTCGCTGGAGCCGAAGATGGCCTCGGCGTCGGCCTCCGCCACCGTCGAGGCCACGTTGCCGAACAGGCCGCGGCGGTGCGCGCGCAGGGTCTTGCGGTGGTCCTTCTCGTCCTTCTTCAGCTGCGTGAGCCGCGCCTGAAGGGTGGGCACCTCCACGCGGCGGGCCAGGCGGTCGTACATGCGGTACGCCAGCCCCTCGCTGTGGATGCCGACGTCGAAGATCTCGAGCGGGGTCAGGTTCGTGGGGAGCATGCCGGGCTCCGGGAGCGGGGCGGGTGCGCGCGCCTCCCGCGCCGCCCGCCGAGACGCAGGGCATGGTAGGGCGCCGCACCGACAGGCGTGGCGCCGACCCCCAGGCCCTGGGGAGGAACCCCCATCTTCCCACAAGGTGTTGTGCCTGTCAGCCGGCAGGCGCGACGCCCGCCCCTCCGGACAGGGGCGAGCCGGGCGCGGGCCAGGCCCCGGCGCGGCGTGACCCCGTGGAGCGCGGCGGCGGTGTGGGGGTGGCCCCCCGGAGCCCTCCATGGTCGGTCCCCTCCGCGCTTCCCCTGCGGCCCCGCCTGCCGCGGCCTCCCCTCGCCGGCCCGCCCGGCCCGCCCGGCCCGCCCTGCCCCCCGGCCCCCCCCGCCCCCCCGGCCCCCCCCGGCCGGCGGCCCGCCGGGTCGGGGCCCTGGCCTGGGCGGCCGTCGGGCTGCTGTGCGCCGGCCCCGCGGCCGCCGCGCCCGCCGACGAGCTGCCCGCCGTGCGGCGGCTGCTCAAGGACCCGAGCCCCAGCGGACGCGCCGCCGCGGTGCGCCGTTTGGCCGGCAGCGCCGAGGCCCCGGCCCTGGCCCTGGTCGTGGAGGTCCTCGACGACCCCCACCCCTACGTCCGGCGCGCGGCGGCCGGTGTTCTGGGCGCGTTGCTCGCCCCCGAGGCGCGCGCCCGGCTGAGCCGTGAGGCCCGCCGCTGGAAGAGCCCCACGGCGCGACGCGAGGCCTGCGCCGCCTTCGCCCTCTGGCTCGACGCCGTGGGGCGTGAGGCCCTGCTCGAGGCCCTGGCCGACCCCGAGGCCGCGGTGCGGGTCGAGGCGTTGCGCTGGCTCGCCGAGGACGGCGACCCGGCCGTGGTGGCGCGCGTGCGCGCGCTCACGAAGGACGCCGACCCCTGGGTGCGGGCCGAGGCGCTCGAGGCGGCCCGGGCCGGCGTCGGCCTGGGGGGGCTGCCGTTCGCGGGCATCGACCTGGGCCCCCTGCTCGTGGACGGCGACCCCCGGGTGCGCCTCTCGGCGCTCGAGGCCGCCGTGGCCCGTGGCGGCGCCGCAGCGGCCGACGCGGTCGTGCGCGGCCTCAAGGACGTGGTCTGGTCGGTGCGGCTCGTGGCCGCCGACCGGGCCGCCGAGGTCCGCGACCGGCGCGTGCTCGAGGCGCTCGTGCCGGCCCTGAGCGACGGTCGCCGCCGCGTGGCCGAGCAGGCCGGGCGGGCGCTGGTGAGGCTGACCGGGCTGCCCTTCGAGCCCCTGGCCACCGTCTGGGGCCCGTGGCTCGCCAACGAGGGCTCGGCCTTCGACCCCGCGCAGGTGGAGGCCGCCCCGGCTCCGCCCGGCCCGCGCCCGGCCCTGGGCACGCGCACGGTGGCCGGACCGCGCTTCCACGACCTGCCCCTCTCCTCCCGGCACCTGGCGTTCGTGCTCGACGGCTCGGGGAGCATGGCCGAGGTGCTGGCCGACGGGCGCTCGCGCTGGGAGGGGGTCGTGGACGAGCTCGGCCGCGCCCTCTCGGGGCTCTCCGGGGCGCAGGTGAACGTCTGCGTCTTCGCCGACGCGGTCTCGCCCGCGCTGCCGCGGGCCGCGACCCTGGACGTCGCGCGGCGCGCCGCGCTGCTCTCGTTCGTGCGCGGACGCTCGCCGCGCGGGCACACCGCGCTCTACGACGGCATCGCCTGGGCGCTGGCCGACCCGGAGATCGACACCGTGGTCGTGCTCAGCGACGGCGCGCCGAGCGCCGGGCAGTGGTTCACGAAGACCGACCTGCTGGCCGAGGTGCGGCGGGCCAACCGCTGGCGCCGCGCCCGCATCGACGTCGTGGCCCTGGGGGTGGACGCGGTGGGGCGGCGCTGGCGCGACGCGCTGGAGACCCTGGCCGCCGGCAGCGGCGGCACCTTCCTGCGGCGCTGAGACGCTGGCTCCCGGGCGTCGAACGCGCCTCAGGCGATCAGCTTGTCGATGCGCTCCTTCAGCTTGGGCTTGGGCGACAGGCCGATGACCTTGTCCTTCGCCTGGCCGCCCTTGAAGAGGATGATCGTGGGCACGCTCATGATGTTGAACTTCTGGGCCAACGCGGGGGCCGCGTCGATGTCCACGGTGGCCACCTTGAGGCGTCCGGCGTAGTCCTTGGCCAGCTCCTCGACGATCGGCGCCAGGGCGCGGCAGGGGCCGCACCAGGTCGCGCCGAAGTCCACGAGCACGGGCGTGGCGCTGGCGGCGACCTCCTGGTCGAAGTTCTTCTCGGTGACGACGGTGAGTCCTTGGGCCATGCGGCGCTCCGTGCGGGATCCAGGGCCGCCGGGTGCGGCTGGCGGACCACCATACCGATGCGGGCGCGGCACCCGCAGTTTCCCCCGCGGTCGGCCGCCCTCAGCCTCGCGCCCGGGACGTTGGTCCGGGGACGGCGGCGCCGCGCCGCGGGCCAGGGGGGAGCCGGCCGGGTCGGAGTAGAGTGGCCGCCGGGCCGGGCACGCTGGAGGTTCCTTGCGAGCACTCATCCTGCTCCTGTCGGCGCTCGTGGTCGGGCTCGCCGTGCCCGTGCTCCTGCACGCGGGGGGCGGCACCCGCGCGGGCCGGGCCGGGCCCCGCTTCCACGTCGGGGCGCTGATCAACGACGCCCAGGCGGGCGAGGAAGCCCTCTACCGCGACCAGGACGGCAACCGGCTGTTCCTGCGGGTGGAGGCCCGGCTGCCCGCGGGCCTGCTCGGCTACGAGCGCCTGCGCATCCGCCGGCGCCTGGAGGACCGCGTCGGGCAGGTCCTGGACGCGCGCCTGGGCGACGTCGGCTACGACCACGACCCCTTCCTCCACGGCCTGTTCCCGCTCACCGCGCCGCAGGAGCCCGAGGGCCTGGATCGCACCTGGGTCTGGGCCCGCATCCGCCAGGAGCCGCGCCTCGTCGGCGCCCAGGAGCGCGTCTGCTGGCGCGTGGACGCCCTGGACCCCGCCCTGCCCCCGGGCAGCGACGAGGTCCAGGCCTGGTTCCACCCCGACGTGCCGGTGTTCGGGCTCGTGGCCTGGGTGCGGGACGGGCGCACGTGGTCGCTGGTGAGCTCGAGCCGGGCGGGTGGCTCGTGAGCCGCCCGGCGACGCCGGCGGGGGCGACGCCCGCCTCGCGCTGGGCCGAGTGGCTCACGGTGCTCGTGCTGCTGGGGATGGCCGCGGCGCTGCTCTGGATCGACGTGTCGCTCTGGCGTCGCGCGCCGCGGGACGCCGTGCTGCCCTTCGACCTCAAGAACCCCATGCTCGACGTCCGCGACCACGAGTGCGTCGAGGTCTACCTCGAGAGCGCGCCCCACGACGCCCCGTGCCTGAGCGCGGCCCCGGGCGGGCTCATCCTGCGGCCCATGGAGGGGCCCACGGCCCTGGCCGGCTTCGAGGGCCTGCGGCTCAAGGCGCCCTACCTGGTCGCCCGGGACCGGCGCGCGCCGCCGGGCAGCGGCGGCTGCGCGGGGGGCAAGGGCCTGAGCGGCGACGAGATCGTGCTCTACCCCCTGGGCGCCTTCGGCATCCCCGACGTGCATCGCGTGCGGCTCGACTCCCTCGAGCCGGTGCGCGCCGAGGTGGGAGGGCGCGAGCGGCGCGTGGTCCTGGCCGTGCTCGAGGACGCCTCGGGAGCGACCTGGAAGTGCTTCCTCACGCCCGAGGCCCTGCTGACGGGACTGGTGCGCGTCGAGCGCCTCGCCGGCAAGCCGGGCTCGCGCGCCCAGGTGGTCACCTACCGCGACGTGGGGGAGTGCCCCTGACGCCCAGCGCCGCCCCGAGGGGCGGCTCGAGGCGCGTTCGGCGCGCGGGAGCCGGGCGCTCAGGCCGCTTCCTCCTCCTCGCGCAGGCCTTGAGGCGCGTCGTCGTCGTCACCGGCCTTCCGCACCGGCCCCCCGCGGGGCGTGGCTCAGGTAGGCTGCCGGCCATGAGCGCGCTCCCCGAGACCGTGCCCTCCTGGTTCGCCCGCGCAGGGGAGCGCTACGGCGGCCACGCCGTGCTCCAGGACCGCGCCGGCCAGGTGACCCTGGCGGCGCTGCTCGAGGCGGCCGCGGCCATCGCGGGCGGGCTCGAGCGCCTGGGCGTGCGGCGGGGCGAGAGCGTGGGCTTCTACGCCGACAACTCCCGCCGCTGGATCGCCGCCGACCTCGCGCTCCACGCGCTGGGCGCCGTCTCCGTGCCGCGCGGCACCGACACGCCCGCCGGCGAGATCATGGGCTTCTTCGCCCACGCCGACGTGCGTCACGTGCTCGCCCACGGACGGCGCGCCGCCGAGGCGCTGCTCGCCGAGCGCGCCCGCCACCCCGGCCTGGGGGAGATCGTCTGCCTGGACCCCGAAGGGGCCCCGGGGCCCACGCTCGACGCGCTGGCGGCCGACGGCCGCGGCGGGGCGTCGTACGCCGAGCGGGCGCGGCCCTCTCGGCCTGCCGACGTGGCCACGATCATCTACACCTCCGGCACGACGGGGCGGCCCAAGGGGGTCGTGCTCACCCAGTCGAACTTCAGCCACCAGCTGCGCGTGCTGCCCGCCGCGCTGGAGATCGCCGACGTCGAGGTCTTCCTCTCGTTGCTGCCCCCGTGGCACATCTTCGAGCGCATCGTCGAGTACGTCGCGCTGACCAACGGCCTCCGGCTCGTCTACACCGACCAGCGCCGCTTCCGCGACGACCTCGCCGAGGTCGAGCCCACCTTCGTGCCCAGCGTGCCCCGCATCTGGGAGAGCGTTCACGCCCGCGTGCTCAAGGCCCTGGAGGAGGGGGGACGGGCGCGCCGAGGCCTGTTCCGCGCCGGGCTGGCGGTGGCGCGCGCCCGCACCTGGGCGGTGGACCGCCTGCGTGGGCACGTCCTGCGCTGGCACCGGGCGGCGGGCCTGCGCCTGGTGGGCGAGGGCGCCGCCCGCGCGGGCGCCCTGGCGACGCTGCTGGCCACCTGGCTGCCCGACCGCTTGGCCCACGCGGTGGTCTTCCGGCGCCTGCGCCAACTCGTCGGGCGGCGCATGAAGGGCGCCATCAGCGGCGGGGGCCTCCTGCCCGCCCACGTGGACCGCTTCTTCCGCGCCCTCGAGCTGCCCGTGCTCATCGGCTACGGGCTGACGGAGACCTCCCCCGTGCTGACCCTGCGCCGGCCGCGGCGCAACGTGATCGGCTCGATCGGCACGGCCGTCCCCGAGGTCGAGATCGAGATCCGCGACCTGGAGACGGGCGCTCCCCTGCCCCCCGGGCGCACCGGCGTGATCTTCACCCGGGGGCCGCAGGTGATGCGCGGCTACCACAAGGACGACGAGCTCACCCGCCGGGCGATCACGCCCGACGGCTGGTTCGACACGGGCGACCTGGGCGCCCTGACCCCGTACGGCGACCTGTGCTTCCGGGGCCGCTCGAAGGAGACGATCGTGCTCCTGGGCGGCGAGAACGTGGAGCCGGGGCGGGTCGAGGAGGCCCTGCTGGCCTCCCCGCTGATCGAGCAGGTCATCGTCGTGGGCCAGGACCGCAAGACCCTCGCGGCCCTGGTGCTCCCCCGGGCCGACGCGCTGGCCCGGGCCCTGCACCTGCCCGCCCCGCTCGCCCCGGCCGAGGCCGCGGCGCGCGACGACGTGCGCGAGCGTTTCCAGCGCGAGGCCCTCGAGCGCACCGAGCGGCTGATGCCCTTCGAGCGCGTCGGGCGGGTCGCGCTGCTGCCCGAGGCGCTCGATCCCTCCAACGGCTGCCTGACGGCCACGCTCAAGCCCAAGCGGCACGTGATCGCCGAGCGCTTCGCCGCCCTCATCGCGCAGGCCTACGAGCGCTGAGGGCGCGTCCTCCGCCGCGGCGTCCCGCGACTCCCCCCGTCCGGGTATTCTGCCTGCCGTGTTGGACCGTAGGACCCTGGTCCTGAACCGGTCGTGGCTGCCGATCTCGACCACGACCGTCCGGCGCGCGGTGCTGCTCATGGCCCGTGGCGCGGCGGGCGCGGTGCACCCCGAGACCTACGAGCTCGCCGGCTGGGAGACCTGGGTCGAGAACGGCCCACCAGGCGCCGACCGGCTCGAGGGTCAGGGCTTCCGCCTGCCCGTGCCCGAGGTCATCGTCCTCACGCGCTACAACGGCATCCCCGACCGGCCCGTGGCCTTCACCCGCCGCAACGTGTACCGCCGCGACGGGTTCCGCTGCCAGTACTGCGGGATCCGGCCGGGGCCGGACCACCTGACGATCGACCACGTGGTGCCGCGCTCGCGGGGCGGCGCGACCTCCTGGGACAACTGCGTCACCGCCTGCTTCCGCTGCAACGCGCGCAAGGCGAACCGCAGCACGCGCGAGTGCGGCATGCACCCGCGCAACGCGCCCGTGACGCCGGCCTGGCCCGGCGGACTCGATCCGGCGGCGCTCGAGCAGCGGCCCGTCTGGCGGCGCTTCTTCGCGCACGTCGAGCTCCGCTCCTCGGGCACCGAATGACGCCCTGGAGCCCCCAGGACGGGGCGGACGAGGACGACGGCCCGGAGCTGCCCGACGAGCAGGAGGTCCCGGGCGGGGACGACGACGACCCGCTCGACGACCTGCCCTCGACGCACTACACCGACGAGGAGTACGAGCGCTTCGTCGCCGAGAACCTCGACGCCCGAGGCCGCCCCAAGGGCGACCCGCCGGTGACCGCCCTGCTGCTCGGGCTCACCGCCTTGATCCTGCTCGTCTACGCGCTGTTCTTCCGGTAAGGGGAGGGGCATGCCCGCGACGCCCCCCGGCTGCCTGGCTCCGCGCCGTCCCCGGGGCTGCGCGGCGTGAGCGGTCTCGCCGGTCCGGCCGACGCACGGCTCGACGCCGCGGTCGAGACGGCCCTGCGGGCCGCCCCGGCCGACGTGCTGGGCCTGCTCGAGGGGCTGCGCGCCGCCGAGCCCGGGCTGCTCGCCGGCCGCGAGGGCCTGCTGCACGCCGCGCTGCACCGTCTCGTGCGCGCGGGTCGCATGCGCGTGGCGGCCGTCTCGGAGCGCGGCCTGCCCGCCTACGCCTGGAACGGCCACGGCTCCCCGCCGCTGGCCGCCGACTGGGGGCCCCGGGCCTCCGCTCACGATCCCGTGGCCGTCGGCGTGAGCCGCGCCGTGCGCGAGCCGACCTCGCGCGTGCGCGTGCTCGTGGACGTGGCCGCCCACCGCGAGGCCCTGGCCGCCGCGGGGCAGGCGGGCGCCTTCGGCTCGCCGCGCCAGGCGCGCGCGCTGCTGCAGCGCGTCGATCGTGGCCAGCGGACCGTGCTGCTGGCCCTGGACGCCGGCGGGCACCTGCGCCGGTTCCTCGTCCACGAGGGACCCTGGATCCTCGGCGCGCTGGCGCTCTTCCTGACGGTCAAGCTGTTCTTCGCCGACGTGTTCGTGATCCCCTCGCCCAGCATGGTGCCGACCCTGGCCCTGGGCGACCGGGTGGTGGTCGTCAAGCGCGGCAAGGGCTGGAGGCCCGAGCGCTGGCAGGTCGTCACCTTCCGTCACCCGGGGCCCGACGGGCCCGACACGGTGTTCGTGAAGCGGGTCGTGGGCCTGCCGGGCGAGGAGATCGCGGTCTGGCGGGGCGACCTGTGGTGCAACGGACGGCTGCTCGTCAAACCCGACGCCCTGGCCCGGGCCCTGCGCCGGCCGGTGAACGCCTGGGATCTCTCGTCGGGGGCGGCCCCGGCGGGGTTCGAGGTGCGCGCCGAGCCGGGCGGGGCCGAGGTCTGGCAGCCGCTGGCCGACCCCCTGGCCCCGGCGTTCCGCTCCGATGGCCCGGCGCTGGACGTGTACCTCTCCCTGGACGTCGAGCTGCCCGCCGGCGGCGAGACGGCGCTGACGCTCGTGCGCACCCGCGATCTGGGCGAGCCGGGCGTGTCCTACCACCTCGCCGTCGGGCGCCAGGGCGTGCGCCTCACCGAGG